>JAEPNS010000142.1:5265-8004 GCA_017643325.1 Alphaproteobacteria bacterium
CAGGTTGCCGTCGCCCGCGTGGAACACGTTGGCGACGCCCAGGCCGTATTTCTCCGAAAGTTCCGACATCCGCGCGAGCACGTCCGGCAGCCGGTGGCGCGGGATGGTCCCGTCCATGCAGTAATAGTCCGGCGAAAGGCGCCCGATGGCCGGGAATGCGGCCTTGCGTCCGGCCCAGAACTGCAGCCGTTCCTCCTCGGTCTGGCTGACCCGGATCGAGACCGCGCCGAGCCCCTCGGCGATCTCGCGCACGCGCTCGATCAGGTAGTCCACCTCGACCAGCGGACCGTCGAGCTCGACCAGCAGCAGCGCTTCCACGTCCAGCGGGTAGCCGACCTGGACGAAGGCCTCTGCGGCCTTGATCGCGGGGCGATCCATCATTTCCATGCCGCCGGGAATGATCCCCGCGCCGATGATGTCGGCCACGCACTGGCCGCCCGCCTCGCTGCTCCCGAAACCGATCATCAGCGCGCGCGCCGTGGTCGGCTTCGGCAGGATACGCACCGTCACCTCGGTGATCACGCCGAGCAGGCCTTCCGAGCCGGTCATCAGGCCCAGCAGGTCGAGGCCTTCGGAATCCATGTGCTTGCCGCCAAGGCGCAGGACCTCGCCGTCCGGCAGCACCATCTCGATCCCGAGGATGTTGTTGGTGGTCAGGCCGTACTTCAGGCAGTGCACGCCGCCGGAATTCTCCGCAACGTTGCCCCCGATGGTGCAGGCAATCTGGCTCGACGGATCGGGCGCGTAATAGAAGCCGTCCGCCTCGACCGCCTGGGTGATGCCGAGGTTGGTGACGCCCGGCTGCACCCGCGCGCAGCGGTTGTCGTAGTCGACCTCCAGCACCCGGTTGAACTTGCCGAGGCCGAGCGTGATGGCGTCGGCCGCCGGCAGCGCGCCGCCCGACAGCGACGTCCCCGCACCGCGCGGCACAATCTTGACCCCGTTCTCGTTGCAGTAACGCATCACGGCGCTGACCTGCTCGACCGTCTCCGGCAGCACCACGATCAGCGGCATCTGGCGGTAGGCGGTCAGCCCGTCGGATTCGTAGACCGCCATGCCGATCTCGTCGGCGATAACACCTTCGCCCGGCACGATGGCGCGCATCGCGGCGATGATCTCCTCGCGGCGCGCAATCACCCCGGCATCGGGATCGGGCATCTTCATGGGCAAACTCCGGGTTTCGCCGACGGAGTATAGCGGGACGCGGGCAACAAAAAACCGCGCAAAAGAGCGCGGTTTCGGTCCCCCGGAAGGTGCGTTGGAGCGATCAGCCCTGACGCGCCTTGAAGCGGGGGTTGCGCTTATTGATGACGTAGACGCGTCCGCGCCGGCGCACGACCTGGCAGCCGCGACCGCGCTTTTTCAATGTCTTCAGCGAACTTGCAACCTTCATGGGACTGCTCCCGTCATAAAAAACGCCGCCCGACGGGGCGGAGACGCGCGGAACCTAGTCGCGCTTCCCGGGTTTGTCAACGTTCTCCCGCACCTGCGAACGGCCGTCACCGCGCCTTGGCGTGATACTCCGGGTTCGGCATGCGATCCAATGCCGTGGAGACACGGTTGGTCATGTTAAAAAACCCCGCGATGCAGGCGATATCCATAATGTCATGATCGCTGAACCCGGCGTCGCGCAGGGCCTCGCGGTCCGCCTCCTCGACCTCGTCGGGCTGCCGGGTCATCTTGACCGCGAAGTCCAGCATCGCCCGCTGACGCTCTGATATATCAGCGGCGCGATAGTTGATCGCCATCAGTTCTCCCAGCGCCGGATCCCCGGACAACTCGCGCACCCCGGCCCCGTGCGCCACGACGCAGTAGAAGCACTTGTTCTCGCTGGAGACCGCGGTCGCGATCATTTCGCGCTCCAGTTTCGAAAGGCCCGACTCCGACAGCATCAGGTCGTTGTACATGCCGATGAAGGCGCGCAGACGTTCCGGCATTGCCGCGTAGCTGCGCAGTACATTCGGCACCATGCCCAGCTTCTCTTGGCAGACGGTGAAATACTTCTGCAGATCCGGGTCGAGGTCGTCGGTCTCGGGCACCGGGATGTCGAGGGCGTGGATATGGTCGGGCTGTGCAGTCATGTTGCGTTCTCGGTGTTGGGCTTCGTGACGGGCCGTGAGTATAGACCGCAGGTACAAAGAAAACGCGCCGGAACCGTGAGGCCTGGCACGGGAGCGGTGGAGGATGGGAAACGTTAAGGCAGGACGTCAGGTGATATCGTAGCTGTCGGTGGCATCGTTGTAGGCATAGACGACCGTACTGCTGCCGTCGCGCAGGGTGATGTCACTGATCTCGCCGGCCGCGAAGGTCACCGAGCCGTCGCCGTTGGGGTTGGTGGTTCCCGGCGTGACGAAATCGATGGTCCAGGTCCCGTCGCCGTGGTTCGTAAACTTTACATCGTCCGTGTCGACACCGTCCGTACGCCGGTCGCCGTTGTTGTCGAAGCCTTCGAAAACAACCAAACCGTTCGAATAGCCGGACGCATCCTCGCGGTTTCCGTCGACGATCAGATCGTCTCCGTCGCCGCGACCGAAGTAGTAGACGTCATAGTCCGCACCGCCGACGAGAATATCGTTGCCGCGCGAGGCATAGATGTGGTCGTCGTAGCCGGAGGCGTCGACAACACCGTCGTCCCGGCCGCCGAAGATCACATCGGTGCCGTCCGAACCTTCGACACGCGTGTTCGCACCCGCACCGCCGTCGAAGAAACTGCCTTTGGTAAAGTTGGCATCGTCGAAA
>JAEPNS010000143.1 GCA_017643325.1 Alphaproteobacteria bacterium
CGAAGATCTGCCGGATGGCGTGACGGCGGTCGCGGAGCTGCCCGACGCGGCGCCGGACCTGGTCATCGAATTCGTTCCCGAGGATGTCGGCGTGAAACAGAAGGTATTTGCCGAGATCGAGGCGAAGTATCCCGACGACGAGGTGATCATCGCGACGGGGACGTCCGGCATGTCGCTTGACGAACTCGGCGAGACGCTGGCGCGCCCGGAACTGTTTACAGGCATTCACTATTTCATGCCTGCGGACACGACCGCGGTGGCCGAGGTGATGGCCGGGCCCGGTGCGCCCGCCGACGTTGTCGACGCGGTGCGCGACGCGGTCGAGAAGACAGGCAAGGAGGTCGTGACCCTTTACAAGCCGATCGTCGGGTTCCTGATCAACCGCCTGCAGCACATCATCCTGCACGAGGCCTATTATCTGGTGGAGGAGGGAGTTGCGACCCCCGCGGACATCGACATGGCGGCCCGCAAGATGCTTGCCCCGCGCATGTGCCTGAACGGCCTCATCGAGCAGAAAGACACCTCCGGCCTTGAGATCCATGCGTTGGCGCAGCGGTCCATCGTGCCCGAGTTGCATCCGACGGATACCCCCAACCCCCTGATTCAGGATATGGTGGCGCGCGGCGAGGTTGGTCTGTCCGCCGGAAAGGGCTTCTATGACTGGGACGGGTGCGACGTCGACGCGGTGCGAAAGCAGTCGTCCGAGCGCCTGCGCAAGCTGACGAAGTTCCTGAACGAGGAAGTGTCCGAATACGCGCCCGGCACAAAGCCGAAGTCGCGCGAACTGAAGCGGGGCCGCTAGGCCGCTGCTCCGAATGGAGGAAAGAGAATGAAGGTCACCAGTGTCGAACCGATTGCCGTGGATCTTCCGCTCGCACGACCGATCAAGATGTCGGGTGTCGAAATCGCCGTGTCGGAGAACGTCTTCGCGCGGATCGAGACCGACGACGGCCTGGTGGGGTGGGGCGAGGCGTCCTCCTCGCCGTCCATGACAGGCGAGACCGTCGAAAGCATGGTCGCGGCGATCGAGTATCTGGCTCCGTTCCTGGAAGGCCGCGACCCGGCGGATTTCGAGGCGAATCTGGCGGAAATGAACTGGCGCATGTACGGCAATGCCAGCGCCAAGACCGTACTCGAGATGGCGCTTTACGACCTCGCCGGCAAGGCGCAGCAGAAGCCGATCGCCGAACTCCTTGGCGGGACGAAACGCACCTCGATCCCGGTGCTCTACATGCTCGCAACCGGCGATATCCAGGTGGATGTCGCCGAGGCGGCGGAGAAGGCGAAGGCCGGCGTCACCAACATGAAGATCAAGGTCGGTGGCAAGCCGGTCGAGCAGGACATCGAGCGCACCAACGCGATCCGCGAGGCGGTGAACGGCGGTGTGCAGCTTTCGGCGGACTGCAACCAGGGCTGGAGCGTGGACGAGGCGCTGGCCTATGTGCGCGGCGCCAGCAAGTCTCTCGATTTCCTCGAGCAGCCTGTGATGGGCCACGATGTCGAGGGAATGGCGAAGATCGCCGCGGAATCGGCCTGTCCCATCGGTGCGGACGAGGGGCTTCACAGCTTCGACGATATCCGCAAGCATCACCAGATGGGGGCCGCGGAGGGCGGCAGCCTGAAGATGATCAAGCTCGGCGGCGTGACCCGTGCCTACGAGGCGACCGAGCTGTTCGACGAACTCGGGATGCATGTGAACCTGGCCGGCAAGGTCGCGGAATCGAGCGTGTCGAGTTCCGCGGTTCTCCAGATCGCCGCGGCAGCCCCATCCATTGCGTGGGGCGTCAGCATCACCAGCCAGTACCTCAAGAAGGACATCGTGAAGGACGGCATCCAGGTCGTCGACGGGATGGCGGAACTGCCGGCCGGTGCGGGGCTCGGGGTCGAGGTGGATGCCGATGCGCTGAAGGAATTCGCCCGAAGCTAGCCGGTTTTCGCGAATGCGTCTGCGTGGTCGCGGATGAATTCCTCAAGCGTTCTTTTCGGGTGCCCGACGATGTCTTCAGTCGCGTTGGTCTCGTAGGCATAGGCCCCGTTTGCGGCGAAGCCGATCATCTTGACCTGGTGCTCGATGAGCCAGGGCGGCAGGCCGCGCCCTGTCACCATCTCCTCCCACGTTTCGACATCGACCTGCTCGTAGCGGATCGCGCGGCCGAGGACGTCGCTGAAAATGCTCGCGACCTCGTCGAGGGAGAGCGCTTTGCCTGTCTGGTAGTAACCCTCGCCGTCATGGCCTGAATCCTCGGCGATCACGACGGCTGCGAGGTCGGCGACGTCGCGCGGGTCCGTCATGGAGATCTTCACGTCGCGCGGAATGGCGCTGGTGAAGCTGTCGCTCTGTGTCAGGCCGGCGGCGACGTAATAAAGGTTCGACATGAAGAAGTTCGGCCGCAGGAAGGTGTGCCGCAGGCCCGAGGCGCGGATTTTTCCTTCCAGCGCCTTGTGCGCTTCGGGGATTGGGGCCGGGGAATCGATGTTGCCCGACAGTTTAACGATCCTCTCGATCCCGGCGGCCTTTGCCGCCTCGATCGCGTTCGTCTGCTGGGCTTCGAGTGCGGGGCTGTGCCCGGAGTTCAGGTAGAGGGTGTGCGCGTCGGCGAATGCCCGTTCGAGCGAGGCGCGGTCGTCGAGGCTGGCCTCGACGATCTCGGCATCGGGCCCGATGGTCGCGCGGGCCGCCCCGGCGTCGCGGGTGAGGTAGCGGATGTTCAATCCACGCGCGGCGAGGCGCGGGGGCAGGTGTTTACCTGTCGCCCCCGTGGCGCCGATAACGGCGATCAGTCGTTCGTCCATATCTGTCCCCCGGTGGTTGAGCGCAACTATAACCAAGCCCGGCTTTACAGCGAACTCGCCGCGCCCCTAGTCTCAGGACAAGCGAAACACAGGTCGGGGGAGAGGGATGTCGTTTCCGGAAGGGCAGGCGTTCGCGCACAACATGACCGCAGTCGGCTACACCGATTGCGACAGGAAACCGGCCTTCAAGCTGGCACTGCACCAGGCGGGCGACCGCTGGTACCTCTACACCGGCCTGTTCTGGCATTCCGGATTCTCGATCATCGACGTCACGGACCCGGAAAACCTCAGATTCGTGAAATACGTCGAGGGCCCGCCAAACACCTGGACCCTGCAGGTTCAGGTCGCCGACGGCCTGCTGGTCACCTCGCAGGAAAAGATCATGGACGGCTGGGGCCATGTCGAGGGACAGCCCTGGGGCGAGGGCGCCCTGATATGGGACCTCTCGGACCCCGAAAACCCGGAGCTTCTGAGCCACTGGAAGACCGGTGGATACGGCACCCACCGCAATTATTATGACGGTGGGCGCTACCTCTACGCCACCGGCCTGCCGGAGGGCTATGAGGGCAACATTCTTCAGATCGTGGACATCGACGACCCGAAAAACCCGGTCGAGGTCGGGCGCTGGTGGATGGAGGGCCAGCACGTGGCCGGCGGCGAGAAGGGGGCGAAGCCGGGCACGATGCTCCACGGCGGTGCGTACGTGAAGGGGGACCGGGCGTTCCTGCCGTACAGCGCCGGCGGCTTCGTTGTTCTCGACATCTCGGACAAGACCAACCCGAAGATGATCAGCGACCTGCCGTTTTCGCCACCGTTCCAGGCGTTCATCGCGGTGCACACCGCCGTCCCGCTGCAGGAGCGCGACCTCGTCATCGTCAATTCCGAAGCCATCAAGGAAAACTGTGAGGAACCGCTCGGGTATGCGGGCATCGTCGACGTGGCAGACGAGGCCAATCCGCGCCTGATGTCTCTGTTTCCGCTGCCGGTCCCGCCGGAGGATGCGCCGTACCGGACGTTCTGCGAGCGTGGCGGGCGGTTCGGACCCCACAACCAGCACCAGCCCCAGTACCAGGACCATCTGTACCAGGGCGAGGATTTGTGTTTCCTGACCTACTTCAACGCGGGCCTGCGCGTTTACGACGTCTCCGACGCGACACAGCCGCGCGAGGTTGCATACTTCCTTCCGCCGGACCCGACCGAACGGCTCGGCCTGCTGCCCGCATCGAAGCTGGTGGCACAGACCGAGGATGTCATCGTCGACGCGCGCGGGAACATCTTTATCACCGACAAGAATCTCGGAATCTATTCGCTGCGCTACGACGGGCTGAATCCCTAGGCGCTCGAGGCTTAAGGGTCTCAAAATATGAGCGTTTTCCCTGACCGCCGGGACAAGTCGTGAGCGGACTGATATTGTTCACAAAATAGCGTCCAGAAGCGGATTGGAAGAGGTGAACGCGATGAAGTTTGGACTGTTCGGTGGTGCCCAGGCCGTCCCCGGTGAGGTCGTGACCGAAGCGGCGCTCGGCTATCACGAATATGGCGAATATATCCAGCACGCCGAACGTCTCGGCTACACGAGCGCGTGGCTGGTCGAGCATCACTTCACGGGCTTTTCTCAGCTATCAGCGACTCTTAACTACATCTCATATCTGTCTGGAATAACGTCGAAAATCAGACTGGGAAGTGCGGTCGTGGTGGTGCCTTGGCACAACCCGATCCTTTTGGCGGAACAGGTTGCGACGATCGACCAGCTTTCCAGGGGCAGGTACGACTTCGGCATCGGTCGAGGCTACCGCGCGAACGAGTTCAACGGCTTCGGGATCGACATGGGCGACGCCCAGGAGATTTTCGAGGAGTCAGTGGCCCTGCTGAAGCGCTCCTTCACCGAGACGGACCGCTGGTCCTACAAATCCGACCGCTGGACCTTCAACGACATCATCGTCGAGCCGCCGGTGGTCCAGAAACCCTATCCGCCGATGTGGGTCGGCGCGGGCAGCGAGAATTCCATCCGGGGCGTGGCCCGCAACGATTTCAACCTGCTGCTAGACCAGATGTCGCCGTTCGAGGCCATCGGCGAGAAGATCCGCATCTACCGCGACGAGCTCGACAAGCTCGGCAAGCCCTACGATCCGGACCGGGTGGCCGTGACCCGTGGCCTGATGGTCGCCAATAACGACAACCAGCGAAAAGACGCCCACGTGCTGCGCGGCAAGTTCATCACCGAGGTGCAGGTGCTGACCAAGGACAAGTCCGAGGGCCCGAAGGCCTTCAGCCCGGTCGGCAACACCGGCGATTCCGACGCGATTTCCGAAAACGGCGCAGTTCTTGGAGACAGCGACGAGATGGGCGAGCGGGTCGAGCGGCTGCGCGACGAGGGCGTGCGCACGATCCTGCTTCACGACCTGTCGGGTTCCTTCGAGGCGCTGCAGCAATTCGCGGAAGAAGTGATGCCGAAATTCGCGGACGACATGGACACGGCCGACGCCGCGCAATAGACACCCCATTCCGGGAGAAGACAGATGAAATTCGGATTGTTCGGCGGCGCGCAGGCCGTGCCCGGCGAGGTCGTGACGGAAGCCGCGCTCGGCTATCACGAGTATGGCGAGTACATTCAGCACGCCGAACGGCTCGGCTATTCGAGCGCCTGGCTCGTGGAGCACCACTTCACCGGCTTTTCGCAGCTGTCTGCGACGCTCAATTACATTTCCTACCTGGCCGGCATCACGTCCAAGATCCGGCTCGGCAGCGCCGTCGTGGTGATTCCCTGGCACAATCCCGTTTTGCTCGCCGAGCAGATCGCGACCATCGACCAGCTTTCCAAGGGCCGGTACGATTTCGGTATCGGGCGCGGCTACCGCGCCAACGAGTTCCATGGCTTCGGCATGGAGATCGCAGACGCGCAGGAGATCTTCGACGAGTCCGTGATGCTCCTGAAGCGCTCATTCACCGAAACCGAGCGCTGGTCCTACAAGTCGGACCGCTGGACCTATAACGACATCATCGTCGAACCGCCGGTCGTCCAGAAGCCCTATCCCCCGATGTGGATCGGCGCGGCGAGCGAGGGCTCGATCCGCGGCCTGGCGCGCAACGGGTTCAACCTTCTGCTGGCGCAGGTGCCGTCCTTCGAAGCGATCGGCGAGAACGTAGCGATCTACCGGGACGAACTCGAGAAGATCGGCGAGGAATTCGACCCTGAGCGGGTTGCGGTCACGCGCGGCCTGATGGTTGCGAACAACGACAACGAGCGCGCGGACGCACACACCTTGCGAGGCAAGTTCCTTACCGAGGTCCAGGCACTGGCGACCGACCCGAAATTCCAGTCGAAGGCCTTCGTGCCGGTGGACCGCTACAAGAAAAAGCTCGATCCCGTCGAGGTCTCTGAAAACGGGGCGATCCTGGGCTCATCGCAGGAAATGGTCGACCGGATCGGGAAGCTCCACGAACTCGGCGTGCGCAACGTGTTGCTGCATGACCTGTCGGGGTCCTTCGATGCCCTTCAGCAGGTGGCGGAAGAGGTCATGCCGCATTTCGCTGACGACGGCGACAGTGCGGCACGCGCTGCGGAGTAGAGTTGTGATTTGCGCAGGCATATAGCCTGCCTAATTAGAGCCAAATCAGTCGTGAGTTGCGATGGCGATTTATCGCCCAAAACCGATCTACTCCGCGCTAGACAAACATGTAATTCGGGCGCTGGCAGGACTCCTAGCTGGAAGTCCAGAGCCAGAGCATTCATCGGCGAACCTTGCGCCGGACATGCTGTTGTTGAGTGATAAACAAGCCCAAGAATTGTTAGATTTGCTGGGTCAGTTGATTGCAACGAAGGAATTTCGCCAAAAGTCTGCCTTTGTCGAAGAGGTCCTAAAAGGTACGGATACATCCGAACTCAACGCGAAGAATCTATATCTCGACGGCCGCAAATTGGCGGGCAAAAAGAGAGTTATGGCTTCCGCCCAATGGGCGAACTATCTCGCTCGTCTCGGTAAACCGACCCATGGCCATTGGCGTCAATCGGTGGCGCCAATGGAGTTTGAGTATTTTGAGAGTATGGAATGGAAACTGCTATCCAGCCTGAGTTTGAATTCCCGTGTTTCTAGTATTTTGTTTGAGCTTGTGAAGTCCCACGAGAGAGATGTTTTGGATGCGATAGAGACAGAATCAGGCGCTAAGCCCGTTCCCACAGCGTATGGGGTTTCTACCAACTTCATTGCAAATTTGGAGAGCCTGTATTCATCCAACGATACTCACCATGCAGTTCCATCTTCGAGAGTGGCCTCGATCCTCACGATCATGATCGATTTCGGGGTTTTGTTTACTACTCGTGATTGGAGTGTGGCAGGCACTATGTCGGTGATTGCCGGTTGCTTCGTTTCCGCCACCACTTGAATCGGGAATTTGATTTTGGAGCCTCTTGGTTCTTGATACTTTGAAGGCTGACGCAAGCTGGGTGCTTTAGGATCATCAAGGGAATCTTTTTTTGGTTTTGAGGAGTGAGTTTCGTGGACGATCTTATTTTTGGTACCGGGCCGTACGCGGTCAGCCAGCCGGTCACGCGCAACGAGGATCCGCGCCTCCTGCGCGGCGATGGCGTCTACACGGACGACAAGAACCTCGACGGCCAGGCGCATGCCGTGTTCGTGCGCTCGACCGTCGCACATGGCGAAATCACGTCCCTCGATGTGTCGGCGGCCAAGTCAGCGCCGGGCGTCGTGGCGGTTCTCACTCATGAGGACATCGCCGCCGCGGGCCTCGGCACGCTACCCAACAACCTTCCGGTGAAGAGCCGTGACGGCTCCCCGCTCATCAAGCCGCCACGCCCAATCCTCGCGAACGGCAAGGTCCGTCACATGGGCGAGCCGATCGCCGCGGTCATCGCGGAGACGGCGGCCCAGGCGCGCGACGCGGCCGAACTCGTGGACGTCGACATCAAGCCGCTGCCGGCCGTGACAACTCTCGACGAGGCGGTCGCGGACGACGCGCCGCAACTCCATGAGGAGGCCCCCGGCAACGTCTGCCTGGATTTCCAGATGGGTGATGCCGAAGCCACCGCGAAGGCGTTCGAGGAGGCAGCCCACGTCACGAAGCTGAAGCTCGTCAACAACCGGGTTTTCGTCTCGGCAATGGAGCCGCGCGCGGCCGTCGCGGATTACGACACCGGCGACGACCGTTATGTGCTCCATGTCTGCTCGCAGGGCGTGATGG
>JAEPNS010000144.1:0-4574 GCA_017643325.1 Alphaproteobacteria bacterium
CGAAGCCGAGCAGCTGCGCGCCGCGGCGCGACATGTCGATGATCCGGCCACGCGCGAACGGCCCGCGGTCGTTGATCCGCACGACCAGCGAGCGCCCGTTCTCGAGGTTGGTGACGCGCACCGCGCTGGGCATCGGCAGCGTGCGATGTGCGGCCGTGAGGTCGTTCTGGTTGTAGGTCTCGCCGTTCGCCGTCTTCTTGCCGTGGAAGTTCGGCCCGTACCATGACGCGATGCCGGTCTCGGAATACTGGTAGTCCTCCGCCGGGTAGTACCAGACGCCCTTGATCTGGTACGGGTCGCCGATCTTGTAGCGGCCGGTTCCGGGGCTCACGCTGTCGCCACGGACCTGCTTGGCGGTGTGGACGAGAAACTCGGTTTCGGCACACGCGCTGAGGACCAAGGCGGCGCTCAGGGCGAGCGCGACATGCGAACGGCGCCTGGAAACACGGGATCGGTTCATACCGGATTTCTAGCCTAGCGGTAGGCGATTCGGTCCGACAGAAGTCCCACGGCGGTCGCGAAATAGTGGGAACGGTTCCAGCGCAAGGTGGAGCGGTAGTTCCCGTAGATCATGAAGACCGGCTCGCCCGGCTTGCCCGGCATCACGATTGAGGCATCGAGCGCACGGGTCGGCAGGTTGCTGCCGTCCGCGCGCCGAACCCCGAGCGCCTGCCATTCGGGGATGGTCTTCACGACGTCGAGGCTGGCGAGTTCCGGGTCGAAGCCGTCCGGCAGCCTGACCTCGCGGCCCCACGTGATGTCGTCGTTCCAGCCGACGCCTTTGAGGTAGTTGGCCGCGGACGCGAAAACGTCGGCCTGGGTATTCCAGATGTCCTTCGCCCCGTCGCCGTCGTAATCATGGGCGAAACGCAGGAAACTCGAAGGCATGAACTGGCTTTGCCCCATGGCACCCGCCCAGCTGCCTTTCATCTCCTCCGGCGCGATGTGCCCCTCCTCCAGGATCTGCAGCGCGTTCATGAGTTCGTCCCGGAAGAACTGGCTGCGGCGCCCGTCATAGGCCAGGGTTGCGAGCGCACTGATCACCGGAAATCCGCCGGTGAACTGGCCGAAATTGGTCTCGATCCCCCACAGCGCGACGATGAAGCGGGGCTGGACCCCGAATTCCGCGCCGACCTTCTCGAGGATCTCGCGGTGCTCGGCCAGCTTCTGGCGCCCCACACGGATACGGGTCGGGCTGACGATCCGTTCGAGATATTGGGAGAATGTGATGGTCGTCTCGGGCTGGTTCCGGTCGAGTTCGATGATCCGCGGGATCGGTTCCACACCAGCCAGCGCTTTGTCCAGCGTGGCCGGACTAACGCCCTTCGCCTGCGCCTCGGCGCGCACGCCATCGAGCCAGGCGTCGAACTTCGGGTCGGTCTGGGCCTGCGCCTGCGTGGTGACAGTCAGACCGCCGGCGATCAGTGCGGCTGCAAGGGCGTGTCGGATCATAAGGGCCTCAAAACGTTCAGGTTTGTGTTTCGTCCCGTGCCACACTGCGCGCGCGTCGGGCAACGCCGATTCTCAAAGTGAACGTTGACCGGCCGGACTTGTTCGGCATGTTCGCCATCAAACATGGCAAAGTCCGGGCATCGGCCGTCGGGCATCGATATTCCGAAATGCCGTCAGGCGGATGTTCGGCTGCCGAATGCCGGGATCGTATCCAGCTCGTAGTTGGAGATTTCCTCGACCAGGCAATCCAGCAACGCCCGCACCTTGCCGGACAGCAGGCGGTTGTGTGTGAAGACCGCATTGATCGGGCGCGGCGGCAGCTCGCAGTCGCGCATCACGACCTTCAACCGCCCCTCTGCCACATGGTGCGCGACCGACCACGCAGGCGCATAGACGAGTCCAGCGCCAGCAAGTGCAAGCGCGACCACGCCGTCCAGTGTGTTGGAACTTGCCCGGACATGGATGTCGGTACGTCCGGGTTTGCCGTCGATCAGGATCGGCCAGGCCGGTGTCCTGCTTTCGTCGTAGAAAAGCAGGCAGTCGTGATCTAGCAGCTCTTCAGGTGAATTCGGTGTACCCCGGGCCGCGAGATAGTCCGGCGCGGCGCTGACAACCCATCGAAGGTTGCCCAGCCGGCGCACCATCAGGCTGGAATCGTCGAGGTCGTAGATCCGGATTGCGAGGTCCACCCCTTCCTCAACCAGATTTACGGGGCGGTCGAGCAGCAGGACGTCGAGCGTAATGTCTGGATACCGCATGGCGAAATCCGACAGGATCGGCAGAATGAAGACCCGTCCGAACAGGGTTGGCCCGCTGACGGTCAGGTGACCCGATGGCGCGGCCGCATCGGTGGTGAGGCTGGTCTCCAGTTCATCGATGTCCACCAGCAGCTGCTTCGCACGCTCGTAGTAGTTGCGACCTGCCTCGGTAAGCGCCAGTGCCCGCGTCGTGCGGACCAGCAGCCTCGTGCCGACCCGTTCCTCCAGCGCGGTCACCTGCCGGCTTACGGTCGAAAGCGAGACTCCGCCCTTGCGTGCCGCGCCGGAGAGGCTTCCGGCATCTATGGCGGCAACAAACAGTGCCATCGCATCGGTCCTGTCCATCGAACGAACCTATTCCCTTCAGTTACGAGACAGTAAAGCCCATATGCGCCTGATTGTATTCATTTGTGCAAGAGTGCTTGTCGGAATTCGTTCTTCCGAAACCGCGTGAGAACTGGGAACTTGATGATTGAAACCAGCGTCCGGGCGATGCCCGGGCACGCGCCAAACGTCGAAGGTATTCCCATGAAACTCGGCTTCTTTACCCAGCCCGTCCATCCGATCGATCGCGACTACAGGGAGGTGCTCAAGGAGGACCAGGACGCGGTGATTCTCGCAGACGAACTCGGCTACTGCGAAGCCTTCGTCGGGGAGCACATGACCGACCTCGCTGAACCGATCACGAACTGCATGATCTTCCTCGCGACGCTCATCGCGAAGACGAAAAACATCAGGCTCGGCACCGGCGTCATCAATATCCCGAGCTACCATCCGGTGCATGTCGCCGCGCAGGTCGCGATGATGGACCACCTTCTCGACGGGCGCATGCTCATGGGCATCGGCCCCGGCGGGTTGCCGTCCGACATCGAGGTGTTTGGCAATCTCGATATCGACAAGAACGAGAAGATGGTCGAGGGCATCGACCAGGTGCTGGCAATCTGGTCGGGCGAGGCGCCCTACAATCTCGAGGGCAAGTTCTACAAGACATCCACGGAACGCACGCTGTTCCCGGAGATCGGTCAGGGGATCGTGCCGAAGCCGCTCCAGAAGCCGCACCCGCCGATCGTGTTCACGGCGCTCGCCCCCTACTCGAAGGGGATCACGGCGGCAGCCGAGCGAGGCTGGACGGGCATCTCGTCCAACTATGTGCAAGATCACTGGGTCGCCACCCACATCCCGAAATTTCTCGAGGGGCAGCGCAATGCGGGGCTGCCCGAAGACCCGTCGCTCTGGCGGATCGCGAAGAGCATCATGGTCTGCGACGACGGTGCCGACGCGATCCGCTACGCACGCAGCGAGGACGGGCCGTACGGGTTCTATTTCAGCAACCTGTTGAAGAAGGTCGCCCGCGGGCGCGGCGCCGAGGGACTCGCGCTGTTCAAGTCCTCGCCGGATCAACCCGACGATGAGGTCTCCGTCCGGCACTCGCTCGACACACAGGTGATCGCGGGCGATGTCGACAGTGTCGTGGAACAGATTCTCTCGCACCGCGAAACGGTGGGTCCATACGGGACCTTGATGTATACAGGCCACGACTGGGCGGACATCCCGCTCGCCCGGCGTTCGATGGAACTGATGGCCACCGAGGTCATGCCCAGGGTCAACGCGGCACTGGGTGAGACGGAGGCGGCCGCCTGAGGAGTGTTTCCAGATGCCGCTGTATGACGGACCCGTCGTCGATTCCCACCATCACCTGTTCTGGGACCTGGGCAACTACCCGTGGATGCACCGGCCCATGCGGCCGATGATTTTCGGCGACGACTGGTCGGCGCTGAAGCGCGAGTACCAGATCGAGGACCTGAAGGCGGATTTCGCCACGCACGATGTGGTCAAGTCCGTGCACGTGCAGGCCAACTTCGATATCTCGCGGCCGGTCGACGAAACGGCCGGATTGCAGGCGATCGCCGACGAGCACGGTTTCCCGCAGGGTATCGTCGCGCACGGAGACCTGACGGACCCCAACTTCGAGACCATCCTCGATGGCCACCAGCAACACGCCAACCTCAAGGGAATCCGGCAGCAGGTCTACTGGCATCCGACCAACGAATACTGGCGCTTCGTCGACCGGAAGGACTTTTGCCTGTCGACGAGTTTCCGGCGCGGGTTGTCCGTGCTTTCGGACCGTAACCTGACCTTCGATTTCCAGGGTTACGCATCCCAGTTCGAGGATCTCGCGATGCTCGCCAAAGAAGCCTCGAACCTGCGCGTTTGCCTCGTCCACGCGGGCATGCTGACCGCAACCGACGATGCGACCGTGCGCGAATGGCGCGAGGCGCTTGAGGTTCTCGTGCCTTGCGAGAATGTGTTCATCAAGGTCTCGGGCCTGAACACCTACACGCGCACTCTCGATGAGACCGTGAT
>JAEPNS010000144.1:4584-7884 GCA_017643325.1 Alphaproteobacteria bacterium
GTCCAACACCGTGCTCGACATGTTCGGGGCAGACCGTTGCTTCTTCGGCAGCAACTTTCCCGTCGAGGCGATGTGGTGCAGCTTCGAGGACTACACGGCGATGCAGAAAAAGGTTCTCGCGGGCCGCTCCGACGAGGAAAACCGAAAGTTCTTCCACGATACGGCGATCGCTTTCTACGGCCTTTAGCGGCCGGCGCATTCGGCGCTTCACCAAACGGGCCTATTTCACGTAAACTCGCTGTAAATTAGACGCAGCGGGACGACGTGATGATCTTCCGGCAACTCTTCGACAGCGAATCCAGCACCTACACCTACCTGCTTGCCAGCCGGTCCGGTGGCGAGGCGCTGATCATCGACCCTGTCCTCGACAAGGTCGACCGCTACCTGCAACTCCTAGAGGAGCTCGACCTCAAGCTGATCAAGGCCGTGGACACCCACGTGCACGCCGATCACATCACGGGCCTGGGTGCGTTGCGGGACCGGACACGCTGTATCACCGTGATGGGAGAACAGAGCGGTGTCGATGTCGTCTCGATGCGTGTGAGCGAGGGGGACACCATCGACGTCGACGGCGTCTCGCTCGACGTGATCTACACGCCCGGCCACACGAACGATTCCTACAGCTTCCTGATGGGAGACCGCGTCTTCACCGGGGATACGCTGCTGATCCGCGGTACGGGGCGGACCGATTTCCAGAACGGCGACCCGCGCGCGCAGTACGATTCGATCTTCAACAAGCTGCTCAAGCTGCCTGACGACACGCTCGTCTACCCTGCGCATGACTACAAGGGCGACACCGTCAGCACCATTGCCGAAGAACGTGCGTTCAACCCCCGACTGCAGGTTTCGTCGGAGGCCGAGTATGTGGAGATCATGGAAAACCTCGACCTCGCCAACCCCAAGATGATGGACGTCGCCGTCCCGGCAAACCTGAAGATCGGATTGCGACAGGACAACCTCGAGGGGCTCGGCCTCTCGCTGGATTGCGGTGAAGGTCTGGGCCAGCTCAGCGATCCTTCCCTGATCCTGGTCGACCTGCGCGACGAGAAGGAGCGCGATAAGGAAGGGGTGATTCCGGGCTCGGTGCATGCCCCCTACCCCGACCTCGACGAACAGGTTCATCCGGGCGGCATGCTGCACGAACTCGCGCGCACGTCGGGCCGACGGATTGTGTTCTACTGCGCCTACGGCGAGCGATCCGCGATGGCGGTCGAGGCAGCGATCGAAGCCGGTCTCAAGGACGTCTGCCATCTCGCGGGCGGGATGGAGGCGTGGAAGGCGGCCGGTGGGCCGGTTGCCTAGAACTGCAGCTGCAGCCAGTCGTCGCGTTTGATCTCGTAGACAAAGGCCTCCTTGCCGGCGATCTGCCCGCGATTGACCCGCTCGAAGCCGCATTTTTCCAGGACATTGACGGAGGCCACGTTCGCCGGCTCGACCGCGGCTATCAGGCGGTCGAGTTCGAGGCCGGTGAAAGCGTGTTCGACCGCGCCCCGGCCCGCCTCGGTCGCGTATCCCCTGCCCCAGCGATCCCGACGGAGCCGGTAGGCCAGTTCGATCCCGTTGACGCCGTGGCCGAACTCCGCAAGCCCGCACATGCCGACAACCTCGCCGCTTTCGGTTTCCACCACGGCCCAGATCGAATAACCGAGACGATCCTGGCGGTTGATGTTTGCGGCAATGAAGTCGGCCGTCGGCTTCCGGGATGGGTGCACGCCGTTCAGGCTGTAGCGCATCACGGCGGGGTCGCCGAAGAACGCAAATGCGGCCTCTTCATCGTCGGCCGAAAACGGGCGCAGCATGAGACGGTTGGTTCGGATCGGTTGCATCGGCGGGCATCAAACGGTTCTGATGGGCCATGTTCAAGGGAGGTTTTGCGCCATGGAACGTGTGAAGGGCAAGGTCGCCCTCGTGACAGGAGCCGCGTCGGGGATCGGCCGCGCCTGTGCGGAGATGCTTGCGCGGGAGGGCGCGCGGGTCGCGGTCACCGATATCAATCTCGACGGGGTCCGGTCGGTCGCGGACGGTATCGGCGACACCGCCATCGCCGTGGCCCATGACGTGACGGACGAGGATGCCTGGAAACACGCGTTATCCGACACGACCGAAGCGTTCGGCGGCCTGCACATTCTCGTCAACTGCGCGGGCACCGCTATCACGGGCACGGTCGAGGACACATCGCTGGAGGACTGGCGGTCCCTGCACGCGCTCGACCTCGACAGCGTATTCCTGGGCTGCAAGTACGCGATCTCGCCTATTTCGGGATCGGGTGGCGGCTCGATCGTAAACATCTCCTCGATCTCCGGGATCATCGCCGGACACAACCTTGCCGCATACAATTCGGCAAAGGCTGCCGTGCGCCACCTGACGAAATCCGTCGCCTTGCACTGCGCCCGTGAAGCCAATGGCGTGCGCTGTAATTCCGTCCATCCGGCGTTTGTCGACACGCCGATTCTCGACAATCTCCTGCGTGGCGACCGCGACGAAGGTGTTGCGAAGCTCGCGCGGCAGATACCGCTCGGGATCGTGGGGGCCCCCGAAGATGTCGGCCACGCCGTCGTCTACCTGGCCTCCGATGAATCGCGTTTCATGACGGGGGCCGAACTTGTCCTCGATGGTGGCGTGTCGGCGATGTGAGGGCAGTTTCGCGACAGGACGAAAATGCTGAAAATGTTTTGATTTCCAGCAACAATCGGTCACCCGACCCGTTGTAGAGTTGCATCCTATCGAGCCGCTTCGATCAAGACATCGACCTGCGGCGTGATCTTGACCGGAGCCCGCCATGAACGTCCGAATTGCTCTTGCTGCCGCCATAGCCGCCACGGCGGCGATCGGGTACGCCTCGCCTTCCCATGCCGAACAGCGCGTTATCGTGATCCAGGATGCGCAATGCGGGGAGTCGTTCGACTACATCAACGCATCCGGCGCCAGCCACAACGACAACCATATCGATGTCACCGAGGCCATCTCGGCCGACATGCCCGACAAGCTGTTCGAGGCCCTGGACAAGGACAACGACCTGATCATCACGCGCGAGGAGTTCAACAACTGCGTGTCGTACACGGACCAGTACGAGACATGGACGATCGTGATCGTCGATGACGCTGCCGTGCCTGCACGGGCCGCGAGCAACTTTTCGGTGTGCGACTACAAGTTCAGCATCCTCAACCGCAACGCGGCGGTCGACAACCATATCTCGCTCTCCGAAGCGCAGGCTTGGGACATCAGCGCCGACACGTTCACGCGCCTCGACAAGGACGGCGACGAAATGATCTCGCGAGAGGAATTTCTCGACTGCCAGTC
>JAEPNS010000145.1 GCA_017643325.1 Alphaproteobacteria bacterium
GCGCTCGCGCTCGACAGGCTGGGCCGGAGCGGGAAGGCCGAGGCGGCGATCCGGCAGGCGACAGTGCTCGAGCCGGGATATGTCGAAGGCTGGTTCGCGCTCGGAAACCTGTTGCGCGAAGGCGAGCGCCACGACGAGGCCGAGGCGGCCTATCTGCGTGCGCGGGAGATCGCGCCGGACGACGCGCGCGTGCTCTACAACCTGGGCCTGACGTTGCTGAAACAGGGCCGCGCGCGCGAGACCATCGAGACCTTCGAGGCGGCACTGGCGCGCGCACCGGAGATGGTCGAGGCCCATATGGAGATCGGCAATGCGCTCGTGCTCCTCGGGGACCAGGAGGGCGCGGAGGCGCGATACCGGCGCGTGCTTGCATCCGCGCCGGACCATGTCCTTTCGCTCACGAACCTCGGCCGCGCGTTGGCGGCGCGGCGGCGGTTCGACGATGCGTGCGTGTTTCTGGCACGCGCGACGGCTTTGCCGGGTGCCGATGCCACGGCGTTCGCGGCATTCGGCGAGGTGCTGCTGCGTGTCCGGCGGACGGCGGACGGGGAGAAGATGCTGCGGCGTGCGCTGGAACTCGACCCGGAGCACGGCGATGCGCGCGCTGCGCTGGCGATGGTGCTGCAGTGGCAGTGCCGCTGGGACGAGCTGGACGCGATCCAGCCGGGGCTCGTCGCCCACTCGCTTGCGGAAGCGCGCGCGGGCCGGCGCAGCCCGATCGCGCCCCACACGGCGCTATCGCAGTTCCTCACCCCCGCGCAGGAGAAACTGATCGCCGAGAGCTGGAGCCGCGCGCAGACGATTGCCATGCGGGCCGCCGAAACCGGCGGGCCCTTCGTTCATCGCGAACGCCAGCGCGACAGGATCCGGCTCGGCTACTTTTCGAACGACTTCAACAGCCAGGCGACCGCGCACCTCATCGTCGGCCTGTTCGAGCGGCACGACCGCGACCGTTTCGAGATCCACGCCTATTCCTTTGGTGCGGACGACGGCAGCAGCTGGCGGCGTCGCATCGAGGCCGCGAGCGATGCCTTCGTCGACGTCACGGAGGAGGGCTATGCGGAGACTGCGGCGCGGATGCACCGCGATGGGGTCGACATCCTGCTCGATTTCAAGGGCTTCACCGCCGAATCCCGGCCGCAGGTCTATGCGCTCAGGCCCGCTCCCATCCAGGTAAACTACCTCGGCTTTCCCGGCACGATCGGCGCGGACTACATGGACTATCTCGTGGCCGACGAGATCGTCATCCCGCCCGGCGAGCGCGAACATTATACGGAGAAGGTCGTCTACCTGCCGGAGAGCTACCAGGCGAACGACGATCGGCAGGAGATCGGCGACTGGCCGGCCACGCGGGCCGACGCCGGGCTGCCCGAGAGCGGGATCGTCTTCTCCTGCTTCAACGAGACCTACAAGTTCGACCGCACGATCTTCGGCGTGTGGATGCGTATCCTCGACCGCGTGCCGGGCTCGGTCCTGTGGCTGCGCGACCACGATGCGCGCCTGCGCGCCAGCCTGCGGGAGGCGGCCGAGGGCGCCGGGGTCTCGGAGCAGCGACTGCTGTTCGCGGAATCGCTGCCCAAGGAACAGCACCTGGCGCGGTGCCGGCTTGCGGACCTGTTTCTTGATTCCTACGCGCTGACGGCCCACACGACGGCGACGGATTCCCTCTGGGCGGGCGTGCCGATGATCACCTGCCCGCGCAACACGTTTGCCACCCGGGTGGGGCAGAGCCTTCTGGAAAACCTCGAACTGCCGGAACTCGTCGTGCCGGACCTGGACGCCTATGAGGCGCTGGCGGTCCGGGTCGCGACGTCACCGGACGAACTTGCCGCGCTTCGGGCGAAGCTGGCGGGCAAGCTCAAGACCGCGCCGCTTTTCGACACGGCGCGGCTCACGCGCCATCTCGAAGCGGCGTTTGCGGGGATGTGGGAGCGTTACCGCGACGGCAGGCCTCCGGAGAGCTTCCGGGTGCCGCCGCAACCGCGAGAGTGGTGACCTGCCCGGCCGGCTAGCCGCGGCCCGGGACCGGCGCGTTCCGGCTGTCTTCCTTCTGCAGGGCCGCTTTCAGGGCCGCGCTGCCGAACTGCTGTATCCGGGTCTCGATCCTCTGGACGCGCTGCTCCAGTTCGGCCCGGCGGTTGGGATCCGTCTCGCTCTCGGCCCGGTCGCGCAGGCGGCGCAGCGACGCGATCTGACGTGCGACAAACGCGTCCTCCGGATTGGCCGAGGATGCGGTTTCGGATGACGCCCCGCCGATCGGGCGCACCACCTCGGTGACGGGAGGGTTGCCGAGTCTTTGGATGTTCTGCGGCTGAATGTCGGCGTCATCATCTTCAGGAGTAGGCTTGCCGAACCGCTGCACCAGCTCCGACAGGAACACATCCACGAGCGGGTCTTCCGATTTCAGCCCGTAATATTCCAGATAGCGATCGAAGTCGCCTCCGTCCTGCAGGTCGTCCTCGTCCGGTTCCTCGAAGAACAGCGGCTGCGTAATAAAGCCGTCGTCCTCATCTGGGCTCACATTAAATGTTTGGACGACGAGGTCGTCGTCGTCCGGAGGCTGATTGAAATTGAACTCGGGAAGCGCGTCCAGGACGATCAACCGGTGCTCCGGGTCGATAATGATCTGGACCCTATCGAAGACCTGTTCAAATTCCTGGGAGCAGGCGGACAGGTTCGATTGGGAGCAACCAAAAGAAGAACCGCTCGATGTGCCGGACAGCAGTGTGCCCAATCCGTCGGCGGGTTGTCCGTCAGTACCGAACACCTCGGGGCCAAAGACAAAGATGTCATCAACGAAAAGTTGCCAGTCGTCCGACTCAAACTCGTCATCACTTGGGGCTGACGAACCGAACAAGCTCTGCCCGCCCGATGTGTAGTACTGGTACGGGTTCTCCTCAATCTCGATCAGCTCGTCCGTGCCAGCGCCTTGCTGCCCGTTCGACGGCACGAGCGGATTGAAACGAGGTAGCGAACCCACTCCGCTGCCGCTCACCCCGCCCCCGCCACCGGTGGTGAAGTTGCCGGTGTTGAACGATTCTTCGCCGTCGATGATTCTCGGCCTGTAGATCAGGGAACCGTCTTCGCCCACCGTGGTCGAGCCGGGCAGAATCAGCAGCGTATCCAGAAAGAAGCCGCCGAATCCGTTGATGACCTGGCCGTTGTTGTTCGCACAGAACTGCGGGTCGTCATCGTTGCCGGTGCATGCGTGGGCCGGCACGGGCAAGAGATTGAGCGCCAGGAGCAGCGGCGCCGCGGCGACCATCGGTTTGCCGTACTTCAAGAAATCATATCCTGCGGGCATCGTCCGTCTCTCCCTCAGAACCGCGCGGTCACGCCGATCTGGATGTCTTTCTGGTCGTAGCTGAACACGGCCAGGTTCGAGTTGGCGTTCGTCTTCGAGGCGCGTGCGTAGGCCGTGTAGGTCTCGTTGATGGGCCGGGTCAGCTCGAGGCTGTAGGTCTGGATCCCGTCCTGCCGAACGAACCCGAAGGCGGTCGCCCCGGGCGGGCTGGTCGGCGCCAGGCTGTTGAGGTTTTCATAGTCGTAGTCCGTCGAGACGAAGCTGATAGCCCCGACGATGTCGTAGGGCAGCTGGGTGCGAACGGAGCCCGAGAAGCGCAGCGCGTTGTAGTCATTGTCGCTGCCCTCGGAGCTGTTGTTGATCCGCGAAATTCCGAAGACCGCTTCCGTGTTCAGCGACGGAAACGCGAAGGCGAGGTTCGCCCCGGCGGACTGCTGCTTCGAATCCCGGTCGCGGCTCGCCGCCTGGTTCGTGACCTCGGGGTAGTTGAACTTCTGCGCCTGGTAAAAGGCCGACAGGCTGAGCCGGTCGTTGATTCGGTACTGCAGGCTCGGGCTGATCCCGACCGACGTCTGCCGCTTTTCCTCGGCGACACGGACATGGCCGTAGGATGCGGTCACCGACGCCAAGAACCGGTTGTTGATTTGCTTGTCGTAACGCCCGTAGAGATTGATCGTGTGGGTGTCGTTGTCGCCGATGTCGCGGTAGTTGCGGTGGTTGAGCACCACGCCGCCCGTCAGGGACTGGGTCGGGTCGAGGGGCATGCGGTATTCGCCGCCCGCTGTCAGGTCGTAGTAGGTCGAATCCTTGCGGGTGATATCGGCCGGTCGTGCGATGTCCTCGCTGAGCGCGATGACGTTGCTGTTGCGGCCGACGGCGACCACGCCGAACGCGCGCCAGGGCTTCGTCTGCTGTTGCGGCCGGGTGGCTTCGACCGAGCGAAGCAGCTCCTGGTGCCGCCGCATCGCCTGGGATAGCGCGCTGTTTTGCTGGTACCCCGCGACCGCATCGACCCGGTCCGCGCTTTCCAGTGAGTTGCCGCGCACCTGGGCCTGGGCGGCACGGAAGAAGTTGATCGACGATTCCAGCGACGGGTCGAGCCGAAGTGCGGTGTCGAAGGCGGCATCGGCGGCAACGTTGTTGCCGCGTGCCAGCTCGGCGCGGCCGATGAGTTCGCTCGCCTTGCCCGAGTCCGGGTTCTCGGTCCGGTAGGCGGAGAGCGAGTCGACGGCTGCGTCGTATTGCCCGGTGCCGAGCTGCGCCCAGCCCAGTTCGAAGTCCATGTCGGCATTCTTGACGCCGGCGTTCCTGGCCTTTTCGATCTGGGCGAGCGCCGGTTCGTGCAGGCCGAGGCGGTTCATGGCGACGCCCTGGAAGAACAGCGCTTCGGAGTCGTCCGGATCCGCAACCGACGCCGCGAGGAACTTGGCCAGCGCCTGGCGCCACTCGTTGCGCTGCAGCTCGACGATTCCCTCGTCGATCAGCGCGGACGAACGCGGTGACGCATACGACTGCGTCGGGACGAACGAATGTGAAACGAAGACAGCGCCGAGCAGGACGGCTGCGGCGCCTGTGCGTTTGAATCCCATAAAGCCCCCTCTGGCCGCCGCCGGAACGCCGCAGCCAAAATCCCCTGAGAACAGGAGTAACTTACTACACCGTTTCGCCAGCAAGTATCACAAATTGCTGAATCGGTTCATCCGTCAATTGACGGATTTCCGCACTGATATCAGCACTGGCGAACGGGCGCGGGCCTGTTCCATGATGCATTCCGGACGGGCCCGGCGCGTCCGATAGGGAATCGATGGTGCTCCAGAAACTCGAAGACAAGCTGTTCCGCCCCGTGGACATGGCCTCGCTGGCCGTGTTCCGGATCGCGTTCGGCGCGCTGCTGCTCTGGGATGTCGTGAAGTTCTTCGTCTTCGACTGGATCGCGCTGATGTACGTGCGCCCGTCGTTTCACTTCAAGTATTACGGGTTCGAATGGGTCGAGCCGTGGCCGGGATCGCTGATGTACCTGCATTTCGCGGTCACCGGGGCCCTCGCGTTCCTGATCATGATCGGGCTGTTCTACCGGGTCGCGATCGTGCTGTTCCTGTTCATGTTCAGCTACATCTTCCTGCTGGACCAGACCGAGTACCTCAACCACTTCTATTTTGTCATACTTCTCAATGTGTTGCTGGTGTTTGCCCCGGCCAACCGGGTCTACGCCATCGACGCGCTGATCCGCCCGCGCGAGGGGCCGGGCGCCCATACGGGGCCGGCGTGGGCCGTGTGGATCGTGGTCGCCCAGATGGAAATCATGCTGGTGTTCGCCGGGATCGTGAAGGTCAATCCCGACTGGCTCGCGCTGCAGCCACTCCTGTTGTGGCTGTCGCCGCAGACCCACCTGCCGCTGATCGGGCCGCTGCTCGGCGAGACCTGGGTGATCGCGGTCGGCGCGTACGGCGTCATCGCGCTGCATATTCTGGGTGCGCCGCTGCTTCTCTGGCGCCGTACGCGCCTGGCCGTATTTGTTCTGTACGTGCTGTTTCACATCTCGAACCACGTGTTCTTCAACATCGGGATCTTTCCTTGGCTGACCATCGCGGGCACCACGATCTTCTTCCCGCCGGATTGGCCGCGAAGGTTCGAGAACAAGGCGCGCGAATGGCTGCGGGCGCCCCGGGCGCCGGCGGGCGTGGCCGGCGAATGACCACGCAGGCGATATCCCCGCGCCGGCGTCTCGGGCGGCGCGTGATCATGGGGCTGATCGCGCTCTGGCTCGCGTTCCAGATCCTGGTTCCCATGCGCCACCACCTCTATCCGGGCGATACGAGCTGGACGGAGCTGGGTCATCGCTTCGCGTGGCAGATGAAGCTGCGGGACAAGCGGGCGCGCGCGGAATTCGTGGTGCACGATCCGGCCACCGGCCAGCAGTACAAGGTCAACATGCTGCGCCACCTGACGCCGCGGCAGATATCCAAGATGACGCCGCGCCCCGACATGATCCTCCAGTTCGCGCACCATCTCGCCGATCTGGCCCGCGCGCGCGGGATCGAGAACCCGGAGGTCCGCGTGACGGTGCTCGCCTCGCTCAACGGCCGCCCCTACGACTACCTCATCGACCCCAGCGTCGATCTCGCCGCGGTGCCGCGCGACCTCGGCAACGCCGACTGGATCATGCCGCTGGTCTCCGAGATGCCCTGACGCGTCTGCGGTGGCATTCTCCGGCGCCACGCGACATCATGGCGGCAGCACTTGTTTGGGAGAGTGAGAGTGGCCGATACCGGAGAATTCGAGGTCGTCGAGGCATCGATCGACGACCTCCACGACGCGATCAGGGCGGGCCGCACGACCCTCGTGAAGGTCGTCGAGCAGTACATCGCCCGCGCGAAAGCCTACAACGGCGTCTGCAGCATGCTCGTCACCGAGGACGGCATGCCGGTACCGGAGGCCGAGGGCGTCGTGCGCGCCGGCGCGCCGCTGAAGTTTCCGACCGAGACCATCAAGGCCTCCGAGTTCCTGCCTGACCTCGACAGGTACAAGGGCCCGCCGCTGGAATACGGGCGCATGGAGCCCACCGCGTCGAAGCCCGACGTGCAGCAGCAGTTCGGCATGATCGCGGGCATCCCGAAGGCCGGGCAGGTGAACGCGCTGTCGACGCTCAACATCCGCGGCGAGCGCTCGGTGACCTGCTGGGGCGACTATGACCGGCACCCGGACGACGGCCCCCTGCCTGAAGGCGCGCCGCCCGTCTGCGAGATGTTCCGGCAGTTTCCCGATGCGCTGGAGCGCGCGGCGGAGCTTGACGCCGAGTACGGCAGCGATCCCGATCTCGACGCAATGCCGATGTATGGCGTGGTGTTCTCGTTCAAGGACCCGTTCGACACCAGGGACATGCGTTCGACCGGGGGCGGCGATGCGGCCTATGACATGGACTTTCCCGCACGCGATCACGTGCTTGTCGAGCAGTTGCGCGCGAAGGGCGCCATCATCTTCGCCAAGGCCGTGAACACGGAGTACAACGGCCGCGCGGGCGACCCCGGCGGGCGCAATACGCCCGACAAGGTGCTTCCGTCGACGCTCGGCTACCAGCGCGCGACCTGGGGCGGCAACCCGTCGAACCCCTATGACACCACGCGCTCCGCCTCGCTCGGCTCGAGTTCCGGCTCGGCACTGTCGGTCAGCACCAACCTCGTGATGGCGAGCCTCGGCGAGGAAACCCGCGCATCCTGCCGCGGGCCGTCGAACCACAATGCCGTCTCGCTGATCCTGCCGCACAAGGCGATGCTCGGCTTCGACGGCGGCGCCATCGGCGCGGACATCTACTGCGACCGCTCGGGCATCCACGGCAAGTCGCTGACCGACTGCGCGAAAATCCTCGACGCGCTCAAGGATCCGGAGAACGGCTACTACGACCCGCGCGATCCGTATACGACCGTGCCGCGCTCGTCGGTGCTGGAGGCCTACGCGCCCCATGTCGCGCCGAACGGAGATGCGGGC
>JAEPNS010000146.1 GCA_017643325.1 Alphaproteobacteria bacterium
CGGGCTCGGCGCCGAGGTCGGCGCGCCCGGCGAGGGCACGAGTTGGCTGGGCCTCCTGCTCGGCGCGGCGCTGACGGCGCTCGTGCTGCTGACCCCGGCCGGCTTCGGCGTCATCGCGGTGCTCGCCGCCGGCGGGCTGGCGGCCTTCGTCATGGGCTGGATCGCCATGAAGCAGATCGGCGGCTACACCGGCGACGTGCTCGGCGCGGGCCAGCAGGTCTCGGAAACCGCCGCCCTCGTGGCGGCCAGTGGCGTGATCCTTCCCGGCGCATCATTTCTCGGACGCCTCGTATGACCCAACGCACAAGCTGGTGGTGGGTGCGCCACGCCCCGGTCCGCTCGACCGGCGGGCGCATCTACGGCAATACCGACCCCGTCGCCGACACCGACGACCCGCCGACCTACGCGGCACTCGCGCGGTTCCTGCCGCGCGATGCGGTGCTGGTGACGTCGCACCTCCAGCGCACCCACCAGACCGCGAAGGCGATCCGCGACGCCGGCCTCGAACTGCCCGACCCGCACATCGAGGAAGACCTCGCGGAACAGAATTTCGGCGAGTGGCAGGGCCGCCTGCGCGAGGAGGTCTTCGCCGAGCTCGACCCGAAGCACACCTTCTGGCTCACCCCCGCCCACACCGCGGCGCCGGGGGGCGAGAGCTTCGTCGACCTGATGGCTCGGGTCGCCGCGGTGATCGACCGGCTGACGGAAACCCATGCCGGACGCGACATCGTGTCCGTCACCCACGGCGGCACGATCCGCGCAGCGATCGGCCACGCACTGGGCCTCGACCCCGAGGCCGCGCTCACCTGCCAGATCGACAACTGCTCGGTCACCCGGATCGACCGGTTCGGCCCGACCGAAAGCCACCCGGAGGGCGCCTGGGCGGTCTTCCACATGAACCAGATCCCGACCCTCGACTCCACGCTGGCCCCGGATCACACGGCCATGCTAGCAATGGTCCAGCGCTGAAACAGGGAAGTCCGGTGCGGGGCGACACGGCCCCAAGTCCGGCGCTGCCCCCGCAACTGTAACGGCGAGGCCGTGCGCGACATCCCACTGGCGGGCCCCCGCCGGGAAGGGCGCGCAACGGCCGGCGACCCGGAGCCAGGAGACCTCTTCGGCACACGACGACCGCGCAACCGGCCCTCGGGAGGAGGAACGGCGCCTTGACGACACAGGGTTCGAGTTCGAACGACAACGCACGGCCCGCCGACCGGCTGCCGGAGCTGACCCTCGTGCTGGGCGGCGCGCGGTCGGGCAAGAGCGTCCATGCGGAAACCCTGATCGCGGCCCATCTCGACGCCGACACCAAGGCCCGGCGCGCGACCTACATCGCGACGGCGGAAGCCGGTGACGGCGAGATGGCCCAGCGGATCGCCGAACACCGGGCACGGCGCGGCAACCAGTGGCGCACCGTCGAGACCCTCATCGCCCTGGGCGATGCAACCGTCGATGCAACGGCGCAGGGCGAACCGGTGCTGATCGACTGCCTGACGCTGTGGCTGTCGAACGTGATGCACGCCGGGCTCGACATCCAGGCGGAGACCGAGACCCTGCGCGATGCCTTCGACCGCGCGCGCGGACCCGTCGTGTGCGTGTCCAACGAGGTCGGCCTCGGCATCGTGCCGGCGAGCGAGCTGGGCCGCGCGTTCCGCGACGCCGCCGGGCGCCTCAACCAGCAGATCGCCGCCCAGGCCGACCGGGTCGATTTCGTGGCGGCGGGCCTCGCCATGCCGCTCAAGGACCCGGCCGGATGAAACGCATTCCCGCCACCGTCGTCACCGGTTTCCTCGGGGCCGGAAAGACCAGCCTGATCCGCCACCTGCTCGAAAACGCCGGGGGCAAGCGCATCGCGCTGGTGATCAACGAGTTCGGCGACCTCGGCATCGACCGGGGCATCGTCGAGGGCTGCGCGATCCCCGGGTGCGAGGACGACGACATCGTCGAGCTTGCAAACGGCTGCATCTGCTGCACCGTCGCCGACGACTTCCTGCCGACGATCACCGCCCTGCTCGACCGGCCCGACCCGCCCGACCATATCGTCATCGAGACCTCAGGCCTCGCCCTGCCGAAGCCTCTGGTGAAGGCCTTCGCCTGGCCCGAGGTGCGCGCGCGCACGACCGTGGACGGGGTGGTGACGGTGATCGACGCCGCCGCCGTCGCCGACGGGCGCTTTGCCGACGATCCCGACGCGGTGGCGCGGGCGCAGGCGGACGACCCGTCGCTCGACCACGACAACCCGCTGGAGGAACTGTTCGTCGACCAGGTGAGCTGCGCCGACCTGCTGGTCATCAACAAGGCCGACCTCGTGAACGGCAACGCCGGGGATGTCGAGGCCGCTCTCGCACCACACCGCCGGCCGGGCGTGAAATCGGTGCCCGCGACCCACGGGCGGCTGGACCCGGCGGTCCTGCTCGGGCTCGACGCAGGCGCCGAGGACGACCTCGAGTCCCGCCCGAGCCACCACGACGGCGAGGACGACCACGACCATGACGACTTCGACAGCTTCGTGGTCTCGCTCGGCGACATCGACGACCCGGATGCGCTGGAGGCGCGGCTCGCGGAGGCCGTGCGCGCCCACGACATCTTCCGCATCAAGGGCTTCATCCACGTGCCCGGCAAGCCGCGGCGGCTGGTCGTGCAGGGCGTGGGAACGCGCTTCCAGCGCTACTACGACCGGGACTGGGCCGACGGCGAGACGCCGGACACCGAACTGGTGGTGATCGGCCGCGCCGGGATGGACCGCGCCGCCATCGAGGCCGCCATCCGCTGATGCACCTCCTCGCCGCAGCGCCGGGAGCCGTCGACGACGGGTCCGAAGCCGTCGATCTCGGCCAGACGCCCGGCGACATCGTGATGCTGACCGCCGCCGACACCGAGATCGCGGCGCTCGCCGCCGCCAACAGGGCGCGCCTGGCCCGCGACCCGGACGCCCCGTCGCTGCGCCTCGCCAACTACCTGCGCCTCGGCCACAACATGTCCGTCGACCTCTACACGGACGAGATCGTGCGGCACGCGCGGCTCGTGGTCTGCCGCCTGCTCGGCGGGCGCGGTTACTGGTCCTACGGCGTCGACGAGATCGCGGCCGTTTGCCGGTCCCGCGATATCCCAGTCGCCTTCCTCCCCGGCGACGACCAGCCCGACGCCGAACTGGCATCCCTGTCGAGCCTCGACGCGGATGCGGCCCACCGGCTCTGGCAGTACCTCGTCCACGGCGGCGTCGCGAACGCGGCCGGGTTCCTCGATTTTGCGGCAGCGCTGACAGGCCACCCGACCGACTGGCGCGAGCCCGCGCCCCTGATGCGCGCGGGGCTTTACTGGCCCGGCGAGACGGACCTGTCGCTCGACGAGCTGCGCGCCCGCTGGACCGGCGGCGCGCCGACGGCCGCGCTGGTCTTCTACCGGGCGCTCGTGCAGGCCGCGAACGTCGCGCCCGTCGACGGCCTGATCGCCGCCCTGCGCGAAAAAGGCCTGAACCCGTTGCCAATGTATGCCGCGAGCCTGAAGGACCCGGTCGCGGCCGGGATTCTCGCCCGGACACTGGCCGCCGCGCCGCCGGACATCCTTCTCAACGCCACCGGGTTCGCGCTGTCGGCCCCGGGCGCCGAGAGCGACCGGGGACCGTTCGCGGGAACCGACGCACCGATCCTGCAGGTCGTGTTCGCGGGCTCCGACGCGGACAGCTGGCACGCCGGCGCCAACGGGCTGTCCGCCCGGGACATCGCGATGAACGTCGCCCTTCCCGAAGTGGACGGGCGTATCCTGTCGCGCGCGGTGTCCTTCAAGGGCGCCAGCGCGCGCGACGAGGCGGCACAGACCGACGTCGTGTCCTACGAACCGGTGCCGGATCGCATCGCCTTTGTGGCCGAACTCGCCGCGAACTGGGCCCGGCTGCGGCGGACACCGGCCGGGGACCGGCGGGTCGCCATCGTGCTTGCCAACTACCCGAACCGCGACGGGCGGATCGGCAACGGGGTCGGCCTCGACTCCCCGGCGGGCGCGGTGTCCGCTCTCCGTGCCATGCGGGACGCGGGCTACCGTGTCGAGGACATGCCCGCGGACGGCGACACGCTGGTCCGCCGCCTGCAGGCGGGGCCAACCAACGCCGGCACCCATGCCCGCCGGATCGACGAGACGCTGGCGCTCGCCGACTACGAGCTCTTCTTCGCACGCCTGCCTGCGAGCGTGCGTCGCGCCGTGACGGAACGATGGGGACCGCCGGAACGCGACCCGATGTTCCTGCCCGGCGCCACCGACTGCGGGGCATTCGCGATCCCCGCCTTCCGGTGCGGGAACGTGGCGGTCGCCCTGCAGCCGGCGCGCGGCTACAACATCGATCCGGCCGAGAGCTACCACGACCCGGCCCTGGTTCCGCCCCACAATTATCTCGCCTTCCATGCCTGGCTGCGCGGGGCCTTCGAGGCCCACGCCGCCGTCCATTTCGGCAAGCACGGCAACCTGGAATGGCTGCCGGGCAAGGCGGTGGCGCTGTCGCAGGACTGCTTCCCGGAAGCCGCGCTCGGGCCGCTGCCGAACGTCTACCCGTTTATCGTCAACGACCCGGGCGAGGGCACCCAGGCCAAGCGCCGCGCGGGAGCAGTGATCGTCGATCACCTGACCCCGCCGCTGGCGCGCGCGGAGACCTACGGCCCGCTCAAGGATCTCGAGGCGCTCGTCGACGAGTATTACGAGGCGGCCAACGTCGACCCGCGCAGGCTCAAGGTCCTGTCGCGGCAGATCGTCGACCTCGTGCGCGACACCGGCCTGGATCGCGACCTCGGCTTCGCCGCCGACGCCGACCCCAGCGAGGCCGACGCGCTGGCGCGGCTCGACGGCTATCTCTGCGAACTGAAGGAACTGCAGATCCGCGACGGGCTGCATGTCTTCGGACAGTCGCCCCAGGGCGAACTGCGGACCGGGCTTCTCGCCGCCCTGGCGCGCCTGCCGCGCGGCACCGGGGCCGAAGGCGATGCATCCCTGACGCGCGCGCTGGCCGACGACCTCGGCCTCGGGTTCGATCCGCTGGACTGCGATTTCTCCATGCCCTGGCCGGGCCCGAAACCGGCGGTGCTCGGCACGAACGGGGCATGGCGGAGCACCGGCGACACCGTCGAGCGGCTGGAATGCCTCGCCGCCGCCCTGATCTCCGGCGCACGCGAGCCCGATCCCGGGTGGGCGCGCACGCACGCGGTGCTCGCGGATGTCCGCGACAGGCTTTCTCCCTCCGTCGATATGTCCGGCGCGGCGGAGCTGGCCGGCCTGCTGACGGGCCTCGACGGCAGGTTCGTCGCGCCGGGGCCGTCCGGCGCCCCGACCCGCGGGCGGCCCGACGTGCTGCCGACCGGGCGGAACTTCTATTCCGTGGACACGCGCACCGTGCCGACCCCCGCCGCCTGGGATCTCGGCTGGAAATCGGCGCAGCTGCTCGTCGAGACCCACGCCCAGGAACATGGTGACTGGCCGACGGCCGTGGCGCTGTCGGCCTGGGGCACCAGCAACATGCGCACGGGCGGCGACGACATCGCCCAGGCCCTGGCCCTGATCGGTGCACGCCCGACCTGGGATTCCGCGTCGCGCCGGGTCACCGGCTTCGAGGTGCTACCCGTGTCGGTGCTCGACCGGCCGCGCGTGGATGTCACCCTGCGTGTCTCCGGCTTCTTCCGCGATGCCTTCCCCGGCCTGATCGACCTGTTCGACAGCGCGGTCGCGGCGATCGCCGGGATCGAGGACGAATCCGCGCGCGACAACCCGATCGCGGCACGGGTGAACGAGGATACGGCGGACGCCGTCCGCAAGGGCATGGCGGAAACCGACGCCCGGCGGGACGCCAGCTACAGGGTGTTCGGGTCCAAGCCCGGTGCCTACGGCGCCGGATTGCAGGCCCTGATCGACGAGCGCGGGTGGCGCGATGCGGGCGATCTCGCCCGCGCCTATATCGTGTGGGGCGGCTGGGCGTACGGCGCCGGAACCGGCGGCGGGAAAGTGGACGCGTACGGCGTACCCGCGGAGAAGACCTTCGCGTCCCGGTTGTCGCGCGTCGAGGCGGTGCTTCACAACCAGGACAATCGCGAGCACGACCTGCTCGACAGCGACGATTATTACCAGTTCGAGGGGGGACTGGCGGCCGCCGTCGAAGCAGAATCCGGAACGCGCCCCACTGTCTACCACAACGACCATTCGAAACCCTTCGCACCGGCCGTACGTACACTTGAGGACGAGATATCCCGTGTCGTACGTGCCCGGGTGACGAACCCGAAGTGGATTTCCGGGGTCATGCGTCATGGCTACAAGGGGGCCTTCGAGATGGCCGCCACTGTGGACTATCTGTTTGCGTTCGCCGCCACCACGGGCGCGGTGCGCGACGACCAGTTCGATGCCGTGCACAAGGCGTTTCTCGACGACGACGTGGTTCGCTGCTTCCTCGCGGAACACAATCCCGCCGCGCTCAGGGAAATGGCGGCGCGGTTTCTCGAGGCGATCGAGCGCGGGCTGTGGCAGGCCCGCTCCAACTCGGCCTATGCTCGCCTGCACGAACTGGCAGGCACCAACGTGGAGATCCCCGCGTGAGCGACACCGAACCCGAACAGACCGACGACGACGCCCGCTGGGCAGAAAAGAAGCGCAAGCAGAAGGCCGCGCGCGACCGGATGCTCGCGAAGAAGACGCGTGAAAAGGGTCTGCTCATGGTCCACACCGGCAAGGGCAAGGGAAAGACCACTGCGGCGATGGGCCTGGCCATGCGCGCCATCGGCAACGGCATGACCGTGGGGATCGTGCAGTTCGTGAAGGGCAAGTGGGAGACCGGCGAGCGCCAGGTGCTGGAAGCCTTCCCGGAGCAGGTTGAGATCAAGGTCATGGGCGAGGGCTTTTCCTGGGATTCGCAGGACCGCCAGCGCGACATCGCGGCCGCCCGGGCCGCGTGGGAGATGGCAAAGGAGATGATCGCCGACCCGCGCTTCGGCCTCGTGGTGCTCGACGAGCTCAACATCCCGCTGCGCTACGACCATCTGGATATCGATGAGGTCGTGGCGGGCCTGAAGGCGAAGCGCGAGGACCTGCATGTCGTCGTCACCGGCCGCAACGCAAAGGATGAGCTGGTCGCCGCCGCGGACATGGTGACCGACATGGGCATGGTGAAGCACCACTTCCGCGACGACGTGAAGGCGCAGAAGGGGATCGAATTCTGATCCCGGACCGCTGCAGATCATGACCCCCGCGATCATGTTCCAGGGAACCGGGTCGGACGTCGGCAAGTCGCTGGTCGTCGCCGGGCTTTGCCGGCTGTTCGCACGGGACGGCCTCGCGGTGCGGCCGTTCAAGCCGCAGAACATGTCCAACAACGCGGCCCCCGCCATCGGCCCCGGCGGGATCTACGGCGAGATCGGCCGTGCCCAGGCCCTGCAGGCGCGCGCCGCCGGGACCGACCCGGTCACCGACATGAACCCCGTCCTGCTGAAGCCGCAGACCGATATCGGCGCGCAGGTCGTTGTCGACGGCACCGTGCGGGGCAACGCCGACGCGCGCGCCTACCACGCGATGAAGCCGGACCTGCTGGCCCCGGTGTGTGCGGCGTTCGGGCGGCTGTGCGACGGCGCGGACCTTGTTCTTGTCGAGGGCGCTGGAAGCCCGGCGGAGATCAATCTCCGCGCGGGCGATATCGCCAACATGGGATTTGCCGAAGCCGCCGACCTGCCCGTCGCGCTGATCGGCGACATCGAACGCGGCGGCGTCATCGCCGCCCTCGTCGGCACATGGACGCTGCTGCCCGACAGCGAGCG
>JAEPNS010000147.1 GCA_017643325.1 Alphaproteobacteria bacterium
ATGCTGGCCGCGACATACGGGGAGTCGCTGAGCTGCACGCCGATGTGGGCGATGTGCGAGCCGAGCGGGCCCATGCTGAACGGGATCACGTACATGGTGCGTCCGCGCATGCACCCGTCGAACAGGCCGTTCAGGGTCTCGCGCATTTCGGCGGGCGCGATCCAGTTGTTGTTCGGGCCTGCGTCCTCGGGGTCATCCCAGCAGACGAAGGTGCGGTTCTCGACCCGCGCGACGTCGTCGGGGTCGGAGCGCGCCAGGAAACAGCCGGGGCGCAGTTCCTGGTTCAGCGGGATCAGCGTGCCCTTCTCGACCATCTGTTCGCACAGCCGGTCATATTCTTCCTTCGAGCCATCGCACCAGTAGATGTCGTCGGGCTTGGTCAGCGCCGCGATCTCCTCGACCCATTTCAGAAGTTTCCGGTTGCGGGTTTTCCCGCCGTTCGCCTGGGCCATCTTTCCTCCCGAGGATGTCTCTGCGTCGCATTTTCCGATACGACAATTTCGTGACAATAAGCCAAACGACTCGGGGGATGTAAACCGCCGTCCGGGGATATTTCTGGGGGCGAATTGGCCGCGGCAACCGGCCGGTCGCGCGGCTATTCCTGGGCGCCCGGACGCTCGGTTCCGACCGTCGCGATCCGGAGCACGTTGGTGCGACCCGGCGTACCGAAGGGAACCCCGGCGGTGATGACGAGACGGTCGCCGGTGACGGCGAATTCCTCCCGTTCCGCGACCCGGCTGGCGCGAATGACCATATCGAGGAAACTCGACGCGTCCTCGGTCTGCACGCAGTGGACACCCCAGGCCAGGGCGAGCCTGCGCGCGGTCTGGGCCACAGGCGTGAGAACGAGGATCGGCACGTCGGGCCGCTCGCGCGACGCGCGCAAACCCGTCGAACCCGAGGCGGTGTAGCAGACAATCGCCGCGGCGTTCAGGGTCTCGGCGACCTGTCGCGCAGCGAGCGTGATCGCGTCGGCCGTGGTTGTCTCGGGCTCGATCCGTCCGGCATCGAGCGCCGTGCGAAACTGTTCATCGTGTTCCACGGACTGTGCAACTCGGTCCATCATGGCAACCGCCTCGACAGGATAGTCTCCCACCGCAGACTCTCCCGACAGCATGACGGCGTCGGCACCGTCGAACACGGCCGTGGCCACGTCGGAGACTTCCGCGCGTGTGGGCACGGGCGCCTCGATCATAGACTCGAGCATCTGCGTCGCGACGACGACCGGCTTGCCGGCGCGGCGCCCCGCGCGGGTGATCGATTTCTGGATCGCGGGGACGTGCTCGACCGGCAGTTCGACCCCAAGGTCCCCGCGCGCCACCATCAGCCCGTCAGCGACCTCGATGATCTCGTCCAGATGGTCGAGCGCGCGCGGCTTCTCGATCTTGGCCATGACGAACGCACGGCCCGCGACGATCTTCTTGGTCTCGGCGACATCGGCCGAGCGCTGCACGAAGGACAGCGCGACCCAGTCGACGTCCATCGACAGGGCGAAGTCGAGATCGCGCCGGTCCTTCGGCGACAGCGCGGGAACCGGCAGGATCGCGTCCGGGACGTTGACGCCCTTGTTCGAGGTCAGCGGCCCCCCGACCACGACCCGTGTCTCGGCAAAGTCGTCCCCGGTCTTGGTCACCTCGAGGCGCAGCTTGCCGTCATCGAGAAGCAGGGTGTGTCCGGGCTCGATAACGTCGAAGATTTCCCGGTGCGGCAGTTCGACCGCGCTCGCGTCTCCCGTGCCATGGCTCAGGTTCAGCCGGAAGGGCTGGCCGTTCTCCAGTTCGGTGCCCGGCGCCACTTTGCCGACGCGCAGCTTCGGCCCCTGAAGATCCACGAGGACCGCGATCGGGCGTCCGAGGTCCGCCTCCACCTTGCGGATACGCTCGTACATGGCGCGGACGTCGTCATGTGCACCATGGCTCATGTTGAGGCGGAACGCGTCCGCGCCGGCCTCGAAGAGCTGGCGAATCTTTTCTTCGGACGAACTCGCCGGCCCCAGCGTGGCGAGCACCTTTACATTGCGGTTTCGTCGCATCGCGTCGCGCACCTCACATCAGTCGCGTGGCCGCGTTTCTAGTCGGCGCAGTCCACGCATCGCGGGACCGCGGGATCGAAAACCAGCCGCTTGGGCGGAATATCGTCCCCGCAGGCCACGCAATAACCGTAATCACCCTCGTCGATACGCCGGAGCGCCGCTTCGATCAATCGCAACCTATGCTGGCGCCGCCCCTCCTCGGCCTGCGCCATGGCCTGCACCTGCAACGCGTCCATGCGCGACAGTCGGCCCACGCTCTGCTGGTCGAGCGTCACGGGGTTGCGCCGCTCGGAGGTCGCGGCACTCGAGCCGCGCAGGCCTTCGCGTTCGGCCAGCAGCGCCTCGCGCAGGGTCTCGATATCGACTGGCTGGTCTTTCACGTTCTCATCCGGCGTCCACACGCCGTCCCGCCAAAAAGAACACGGGCGGCAGGAATACCTGCCGCCCGCGAAATTTTGTTGGTCCTGTCGAACCCTTACGGCTGGAGAATGATCTCCACGCGGCGGTTCTGCGGCTCGCGCACGCCGTCCGGCGTGGCGACGAGCGGATCGGCCTCACCGCGCCATTCGACATCGACGTTGCCTGCAGGCACGCCCTGGGCCGCCAGTGCGCCCTCGACCGCTTCCGCGCGGCGCTCGGACAGACCGACGTTGTAGCTCGCCGGGCCGGACTTGTCGGCGTGGCCGACGGCCAGGATGCGGGTGATCCGGTTATTGCGGATCGCCTCGGCTGCCTGGGCGATGACCTGGCGGGCCGCCTCGGTGATGGACGAGCTATCCCAGTTGAAGAAGACCAGGAAGTTCGACGGCGGCGGCGGCGGAGCCGGAGTCAGCTTCGCAAGCGCGTCCCAGAACCCGTCGCGGCACTTGGCCGCTTCTTCCGGCTGGTTCGATTCCGCGAAATCGCCCATGTAGGACTGCTCTTCGATCCAGCAATCGTAGTGGACCTGGGCGCTGGCCGCGTCGGCCGGGAAGCGGTCACGCGCACCGTCGGCAAAGGCCGCCAGCAGCTTCTCGCGTCCGTCGAGCATCGACGCCAGCTCGTCTTCCGGCACCGTTCCCGGCGGGTGCGAGTTGGGATCGTTCGGCGTCCACGGCAGGACGGTCTCGCCGTTTGCCGCTGCGCGCGCCTTCAGCGCGAACGCGTCGGAACTGGAGTAGTTGCCGATTCCGTACTCGAACTGCGAGCGATCGATGTATCCTTCGAACAGGGCTTTGTCGAAAGCACTGCCCGACACCTGCATGCCACGCGTCTCGCCCAGCTCGGTCCCCGCGCAAGCGGCGAGTGCGAGTGGAACCAGCGCGAACATGGCTGATTTGATATTCAGTTTCATTTGCTGCCCCTTCTTTTGACAGACCCCCCGCAGCCCGAAGGCTAACGGAAACCAGATGGGTGATTTTACCATCCGCATCTACAGATAGCGATCATCCCACAACACTCAACGCCTTTACGACAGAAAGGTTCCAAAAAAATGTTTAAGTGGATGATTCCTTCGTCTGATAACACGAAACGCAGGTTTATTCAGAAAAATCGCACTGAATCCCGGCTTTAGACGGGCCCGAGGCGGAACAGCACGTCCGAATCGCCGGAAATCTGGTCGATCAGGGCGATCTCCCAGTCGATATACTCCTGCATTTTCGCCTCGATATCGGTGTTCCGGTCGTAGGCCCGCAGGTAAACATCGACGCATGCCTCGTCGGCGGGGTCGCCCGGGCTCGCTTCGAACGGGTGGCCCGATTCCAGCCACTTTTCGGTTCCGCCCGCGAGCACGCGTACACGTGCACCGGAAAGTGCGCGTACTTCCGGAACCGCCAGCGCGGCCAGGTCACCGTCACCGGAGGTCAGCACGATCTCGCCGTCGGCCGGCAGGTCAGGCCCGGATTGCGCGATCCGGGAACGGATCGCCCAGCGTGCGCCGGGCAGGTGGTGTTTGCGGTATTCCCGGCTTTCTCCGACATCGAGGACGAACGGGCCGTCCTCCCCGAGCCGGACGGCAAGCTCGCTTGCGTCGATCCAGTCGATATCATCCATCCCGGGAACTGCGCCCGAGGTGGGGCCGGTTTCGAGCGCGTGTCCCTCGAGACCGCCGGACAGGACATGGACGTCCGGCAGCCCCATCTGGACCAGCCAGTGCGCGGTCATGGTGGCGCGCACGCCGGTGTCGTCGATCAGCACGATCCGTCCGTTCGGGACGCCGATGTGGAAATCCGTCGCCTGGACGAGCTGGCCGCCCGGCGCCGAGCGAGATCCGGGGAGATGCCCGGCGGCGTATTCGCCGGGCGCGCGCACGTCGAGCAGGTAGAGCGTGCGGCGATCCGACTCCATCCGCCAACGGTCGAGCGTGTCCCTGTCGATCGTCGAAATACCGTACTCGCGCGCGACCCGGTCTCGCATCTCCAGCGCGGCCGCAAGCGTGTGCGGCTCGCCGTCGGCGTATCGCCGGTCGCTGCCGTGCTCAAGGTCAAAGCCGGCGAGGTGCCAGCCCATGGTGCCGTTCTCCAGCGCCACGACGCGGTTCGCAATCCCGGAGTTGATCACCGACTGCGCGCCGATAATGCTGCGCGTCCGGCCGGCGCAGTTGACCACCACCGTCGTCGCCGGGTCCGCAACGAAATCACGCACCCGGTACGCCAGTTCGCCGCCCGGCATGCTCACCCCCTGGGGGATGTTCATGTTCCGGTACTCGGCCTCGGTACGGGAATCGAGAACGACGATATCGTCTCCCTTGTCCTGCATCGCCTTCAGCGTCACGGCATCGATCGACGGCGTGCCGTAGTGATGTTCCACGGCCTCCCCGAACGCCTTGCTCGGCACATTGATGCCGGAGTACAGCGTGAAGCCCGCCGCCTCCCATGACTGCGGCCCGGCGGGACAGACCGCGAGGTCCGAATAACCGAGCGACGCCAGCACCTCGACCGCGCGCCGGACGAGATCCGCGTCTCCCGCGGCCGTGACGACGATCGCCACGCTTGTCCTCGGAACCAGCCGCGGGACCTGCAACTCGATCCGGCTCAGCGGCGTGTTGATCGCATGAAACAGGTGGCACGTGCCGAACTCGCCCTGCTCGCGCACATCCAGCAGCGCGATTTCCGCACCGCCGTTCAAGCGTCCGCGCAGGGTCCCGGCGTCGATTTCTTTCATGTCCATATTCTACAACAATTGCATGTGTATTGAGCGTGTCCGCGCTTCGATGCATGATGCGCGAAGACATGACAAGACCGATGGAATCGCCATGACCGACAAGATCGATACCTTCGCCCAGGAATGCCGCGACATCCTTGCCGATGGCGCGACCCCGGAAAAGCTCGACGAGGTTCGCAAGGTCGTCGAGAAGTACCTGAAAGACGCGGACTTCGTGCAGGAACAGCTCGGGCCGCACTTCGACGACGTCCGTGACGTTCTCTACGAGGACCCGGACCTGGGCTTCTGCATCTGCCGTCACGTCTTCAAGGGCTACAACGAGGCCCCGCCGCACGACCACGGGCCGACCTGGGCGATCTACGGCCAGGCCATGGGCACGACCACCATGACGGAGTTCAAGATGGTCGAGCCGCCGCAGGGCGGCACACCGGGCAAGGTCGAGCCGACCAAAACCTACGACCTCGAGCCGGGCATGGCCGTTGCCTACCCGACAGGTGCGCTGCATTCGCCCAAGCGCGAGGGCGACACCCGCCTGATCCGGATGGAAGGGCGGGACGTCACCAAGCTCTCACGCGACGCCTACGCGATCGCCTGAACGAGGGAGTCCCCACGATGAGCGGCGCGCGCGCCGACGCGGTGGCGCATGCCGCGCGCCAGTTTGACAGCGGCGGGTTCGCCGAGGAACTGGCGGCACTGGTCGCGTGCCCGACCCAGAGCCAGCTGCCGAATGCGCACGCGGCGCTGGCCGATTATTTCGACGAAGCGTTGAGCCCGCGCCTCGCGACACTGGGCTTCTCCTGCGCGCTTCACGAGAACCCGGTCGCGGACGCCGGCCCGATCCTCATCGCGCGGCGCGACGAGGATGCTGACCTGCCGACGGTCCTCATCTACGGCCACGGCGACGTGGTCGTCGGCCAGGAGGATCGCTGGCGCCACGGCGAACCCTGGGCAATGTCGCGCAAGGAGGGCCGGTTCTACGGCCGCGGCACGGCCGACAACAAAGGTCAGCACGCCATCAACATCGGCGGCCTGCGCGCCGTCATCGAGAGCCGCGGCCGGCTCGGCTTCAACTGCATCCTGCTGCTGGAAAGCGACGAGGAGATGGGATCGCGAGGCCTGCGCGAGTTCTGCGAGGCCAACAGGGACGTGCTCGCGGCGGACGTGCTGATTGCCTCCGACGGGCCGCGCCTCGACCCGGCGCGTGCGACGGTCGTGCTCGGCTCGCGCGGGCTGGTCAATTTTGAAATGGCCCTGAAGCTCCGCGACGGCGCCCACCACTCCGGCAACTGGGGCGGCCTGATTCGCGACCCGGGTGTCGTGCTGGCCCACGCCCTCGCCTCGCTGACCGACGCGCGGGGACAGATCGCGGTCCCCGAATGGCGGCCGACGTCGCTCACGGACGACATCCGGGACATCCTGTCACGAATCAAGGTGACAGGCGGACCCGGCGCCCCGGAGATCGACGCCGACTGGGGCGAGGAAGACCTGACGCCGGAAGAGCGGGTCTACGGCTGGAACAGCTTTGCCGTGCTTGCGCTCGACCTCGGGGACCCGGCCAAGCCTCAGAACGCCATCGCGCCGGAAGCCCGCGCGGTCTGCCAGCTGCGCTATGTGGTGGGCACCGACCCGGACGATGTCCTGCCCGCCCTGCGTCGCCACCTCGACCGGCACGGCTTCACCGAAGTCACGGTCACCCCCACCCGCATGGCCGGCATGAAGGCCACCCGCGAGGACCACCGCAACGACTGGGTGCAGCTCACGCTCGACTCCTTCGAACGCACGCTGGGCACGCCGCCCGCGCTCGTCCCGAACATCGGCGGCGGCATTCCAAACGACGTGTTCATGGGCACGCTCGGCCTGTCGACTGTCTGGGTTCCGCACTCCTACGCGGGGTGCAACCAGCACGCGCCGGACGAGCACATGCTGGAATCGGTTGCCCGCGAGGGCCTGCAGATGATGGCCGGGCTGTTCTGGGATATCGGCACGTCGTAGCCTTCTCCGGGAAGGAGAACGCCATGTCCCGTATTCCGCAGATCGAGCCCGACACCGTCGAGGGCCAGCTCGCCGATTTCTACAATGCCGCCACCGACATGATCGGGCGCGTGCCGCACTCGGTGCGGACCTGGGCGAACAGCCCGTTCGTCGCAATGCTCATGCTGCCGTTCATCGTCGCGGTCCAGCGCGAGTGGCCGGGCACCGAACTCTCGGGGCGGATCAAGGAACTGGTCGTCATCAAGACCAGCCAGATCAACGAGTGTGCCTACTGTTTCGCGCACAACACGTCGCTCGGTCAGGCGGCAGGTATCACCGAGGAACATGTGATCGCGCTGTCGGGACACGACTTCTGGATCTCGGACCTGTTCGACGAGCGCGAGCGCCTGGCGATCGCATGGGCCGAACACGTCACCCGGGGCACCGCCAGCGAGAACAGCGACCTGTTCGAAAAGCTGCGCGAGAACTTCTCGAGCGCCGAGATCGTCGAGCTGACCTTCGTCTGCGCGCTGTTCAACATGATCAACCGCCTGAACGACTCGCTCGCGCTGGCGATCGAGGACCAGGGCGAGGTCGACCGTAT
>JAEPNS010000148.1 GCA_017643325.1 Alphaproteobacteria bacterium
GACACCTACTTCATCGCGCGCGACGGCGGCGACAACTTCATCTTCGACGGCAACACCATGACCGGGAACTTCTCGAACGGCCTCGTCTTCTTCGAGGGCTTCGAGAACAACGACAACGTCACCATCGACTACGAGGACGACCAGAACAACGACCTGGGCGTCGGCACCGGCGACGTCAGCTTCACCAACAACAACGACGGCACCTGGACCGTGTCCTTCACGACCAGTTCCGGCTCCGTCACCTTCGCCGGCCACGAGATCAGCGACATCAACCTGCAGGACAACGAGGACGGCGGCTCCGGCGGGACCATCGTCAAGTACAAGTTCAACGACCAGGGCACCGCAAGCTTCGCAGACGATACCTACGACATCGTTCCCTGACACGTCATGGCAGCACCCGACTTCGATGCACAGCCGCCCGCGGACGGCTGCCTTCGTTCAGCCGACGCCCAGCCGTCCGGCCACGTCCGCGAACCAGCCCGCCAGCGGGCGAACCGCCCCGTCCATATCGGCGAATGCCGCGCCCCGGCCGCAGAGCAGCCGCGCACCCTCCGCCGTCACCCTGACCTTGTCGTCGGCGAGGCAGATGGCCTCGTCCCACCACGCGCCGTCGGCCTTGTGGCGAACGACCAGCGCGAGCCGCACGGCCGTGTGGAATGTGGCATAGGTCACGAAGTAGCTTCGCGCGCGATCGCCGTCCCAGTCCTCCGGGGCGTGCGCTGTGGCGATCTCCGCCAGGCCATCGAGTTCGGGCACGTATTCGTCCGCGAGCAGCCAGGCAAAGTCGTCGAGCGCGTTGCGTGTGCCGCAGTGCTCCCAGTCAAACCAGACGACCGAGCCGTCGGCCCGCGCCACGGCGTTTCCCGGCCGGGCGTCCCATTTCACAAGGGTCGGGGCGTCGATGCGAAGCCGCGCGATGAGCGTGTCCGTATCGAGTTCGGGCGCCGGCACCCCAATCGCGTCCCCGATGCGCGCGGGTGTCCCCAGAAATCCGGCGAGCCACTCGTCGGTCCGGCCGAGCTGGACGACCCTGCCGTCGAGGCCGGTCTCGTGGCCGATCCGGTGGATCTTCGCCAGTTCCCCGGCCGCGATATCGAGAAGCCGGTGTGCACGGACTGCATCGCCGGCCGTCAAGATATGGGGCAGACGCTCTCCGTCGACATATTCCTGCAGCATCCAGGTCCCGTCGAACGCCAGGACCTCCGGCACCGCAGCGCCTGCCTCATGCAACGTGCGCATCACATGGGCCTCGAGCTGAGCGCGCTCGCGACGGCGACGGCGGGTCGCGATCACGGACCCGTCGGAGAATTCGACCCGAAGAGACCGACGCGACCGGCTCGCAGGCCAGTCGACGGCGACCGGCTGCCGGTCGAGGAGCCGCCGGCATGCCTGCGCCGCCTCCAGTCCGAACGCACGCGGATCGCGAACCCGGCGGGTGGCCATCCGCGCCTAGGCCTCGAGGGCGGCGACGCCCGGAAGGGTCTTGCCCTCGAGCCACTCGAGAAATGCCCCGCCCGCCGTCGACACGTAGCTGAACCGCTCGGCCACGCCCGCATGGTTAAGTGCGGCGACCGTGTCGCCCCCGCCCGCGACCGAGAGCAGGCCCGACGTCTCCGTCGCCTCGGCCGCGGCGCGCGCCACTGCAACCGTACCCTCGTCGAAGGGCGGCACCTCGAACGCGCCGAGGGGACCGTTCCATACGAGCGTGCGCACCTGTCCCACGCGCGCCGACAGCCCGATCACCGAGCCGGGCCCGATATCGAGAATCATCTGGTCGTCCGGCACGGCGTCCACGGGAACGACGCGGTTGGGCGCCCCCTGGGCGAATTCCGGCGCGATGACCACATCGGACGGCAGGATGATCTCGCAGCCGAGTTCGTCAGCGCGCTTCAGGATATCGCGCGCGGTCTCGGCCATGTCGTGTTCACACAGAGACTTGCCGACATCGATCCCCATCGCATTCAGGAACGTGTTGGCCATGCCGCCGCCAATCGCGAGCTGGTCGACCCTGGCGATAAGGTTGCCGAGCAGGTCGAGCTTGGTGGCGATCTTTGCGCCGCCGACGATCGCCAACACCGGGCGCTCGGGTTCACCCAGCGCGCCGCCCAGCGCCTCGAGCTCGGCCTGCATCAGGCGACCGGCGTAGGACGGCAGCAGATGGGCAACACCTTCCGTCGAGGCATGGGCGCGATGCGCCGTCGAGAACGCATCGTTGACATACACGTCGGCGAGGCTCGCGAGGCCTTTCGCGAAGTCGGGGTCGTTGGCTTCCTCGCCGGTATGGAAGCGCGCGTTCTCGAGGACCAGGATCTCGCCGTCGTTCAGCGCCGACGACGCGGACAGCGCAGTGTCCCCCACGCAGTCCGGCACGAACTTCACCTCGCGCCCCAGGATGTCCGCAAGCGCGCCGACGACATGTTCCAGCGACATGTCCGGCACCCGTTCGCCCTTTGGCCGGCCGAAATGGGATGCGACCAGCACCCGCGCGCCCTTGTCCGCGAGTTCCTTCACCGTCGGCGCGATGCGTTCCAGCCGGGTTGCGTCCGTGACCCTGCCCCCGGACATCGGCACGTTGAGATCCGCGCGCAGGAGCACGCGCTTTCCGGCGGGATCGAAATCGTCGAGGGTCTTGTAGGCAGCCATTGCGGATGTCCGGAAACGTCAATGCACGAAAACGGGGAATCGCCGCCGGGGCGCGGCAGGACCGTTATACCAGCCGCGCAAGGCCGGTAAAGGGGACGGGCTTCCGTGCGGCCGGCCGCCGCATCCCCTCCCCAAGCCGATACCGTGCTCCTATGTTAGGCAGATGCCACGTCCCCCGACCGGACTCGACCGCCTCGCCTACACGGCCAGCCAGGCCGCGCGCTTCGGGTGGTTCTACAGCCAGTACCGCCGCGCCCAGCGACGCGTCTCGCCCGCCATGCGAAAGGCCGACGTGCCCGAAGGCATGCCGACCACGCGGGACCTGCTGTCGGCGCTGTTCGAACTGTTCCGGACCGACCTCGCCAATATCGAGGCCGGGCACTACGCCATGCCGCCGGACATGTGGCCGCGCCCCGACCGCGTCCTGCGCACAAACCGCGACTTCTTTCGCGACCTCAGCGCGGTTGACCGACGGCGGCGGGCGCAATCGGGCGACGAGATTTTCCGGCGAACGCGTGACGACGACCTGCCCTATCCCCGGTATTTTCTGCAGAATTTCCACTTCCAGAGCGACGGGTACCTGTCCGACGAATCGGCCGCGATCTACGACTACCAGGTCGAGATCCTGTTCAGCGGCGGCGCCGACGCCATGCGGCGCCAGGCCCTGGTCCCGCTTTCGGCGTATCTCCGCGGACGGTCCGTCAGCCAAGCCCGCATGCTCGACGTCGCCTGCGGGACGGGGCGGCTGCTCGGCTTCACCCGGGACGCGCACCCCCTGCTCCGCCTCGCCGGTATCGACCTTTCGCCGAACTATGTTGCGCAGGCGCGGCGGCGCGCACTGCGCGGCCTGAGCGCCCCGGCGTTCCTTGTCGGCAACGCCGAGACACTGCCGTTTGCCGACGAGAGCCAGGACATCGTCTCGAATGTGTTCCTGTTTCACGAACTGCCGCCGAAGGTTCGCCGCATCGTCGCGCGGGAGATGGCACGGGTCCTGAAACCCGGTGGACTGCTGTTGCACGTCGATTCGCTTCAGACCGGGGACAGGCCCGCCTTCGATCCGTTGCTGGGTTTCTTCCCGCAGGCCTACCACGAGCCCTACTACGCGAGTTACGTCGCCACCGACCTCGACGCGTTGTTCGAGGACGCAGGGCTGACCGTCCGCTCCCACACGCCGGCGTTTCTCTCGAAGGTTTCGGTCTACGCCAAACCCGGTTGAGGCGCCGTCCGCCGTTCGATCCCGCGCAGTGCGAAGGCGAGCAGGATGCCGGCGGCGGCCGCGACGACCAGTGTGACCGGTCCGAAATCCCAGCTTCCCGTCGCCGTCACAACCCAGGCCATCGCCACCGGACCGACGAGCTGGCCGAGTTGGGAGCCCTGCATCATCAGGCCCGTCGTCGCACCGACCAGCGTCGGGGCAGGTGCCATGATCGGGGTCGCAGCAAACAGGCAGGCGGGAATCATGCCCGCGATAAAGGAAAGGAAGATCGCGGCTGACAGGCGTACGCCGAACCCCAGCCCGTCGTCGTACATCAGCAATGCGCTCGCGGCGATGAGCGCAAAAGTCCCGACAATGAGCAAGGTCCGCGAGACGCCACGATACATGGCGATCCCCGCCACAAGGTTGCCACCGACATTCACGACGGCGACCAGTGCCGCCAGCGCCGATGCCGCACCGAGCCCCAGCGTGTCCGCTTCGGTGTAGAAGGTCGGCAGGAGCGCAACAACGGTCACGTGGATCGACGAGTAGACGCCGAACGTCACGGCGAGCAGCATCGGGCCGCGATGCAGGAACGTCCGCAGCGCCTGGCCCAGCGGCGCGGGTCCGGACGCTGCCGCCGGTTCGCCGGGTGCGCGCGTCGCCCACAGCACGAACAGCATGACGGCGAGCACGAGGATTCCGTTCAGGTGCCAGAGGCCACGCCAGCCGACCGCGCCCATGACCATCGGCGTGACGAGGATCATGACGGCCACGCCCGCCGGCCAGTAGCCGCTGTAGATGCCGAAAATCAGCCGCTGATGACGTGGCGCGCCGAACCGCATCAGGAGCGGCGGGGCGACCGACGCCACGACAATGAAGCCCAGCCCCTCAAGCACCCGGCCCGCGAGGATCGTCGAAAACCCCTCCGCCGTCGCGCCGGCGAAGCTGGCCGCCGCCATGGCGAGGAACCCGAAGGCGATCAGCCGCCGATGCCCGAGACGGTCCCCGAACGCCCCGGCGATCATCCCGAGCGTGATCCCCAGCAGATTGAAGATCGAAATGATCCACACGCCCTCGTCGAGGGAGAGCCCGAGTTCGGCGCGCATGACAGGCAGCGCCGAGGGCGCCTTCCCGATCTGGAAGGCTGCCGCGACGGCCGCGACCACAAGCGCCGATACCGCAAGCCAGTTGGTGCGCGGCGGCGTGTGGTCGCCGGGCGCGTCGGGGTCGGTCATGACAGGACGGTCAGGCCTTGGGCGGAACGTGAAGGTAGAGGCGCGGGCCGCTCAGGGACACAGTCGGCCGGTACTGGGGCGCCTGGTTGTGAAGGACGACGTCGCGCACAAGCGAATCCAGCATCCATGCCTGTCCGTCGAGGTTGACCGCCAGCACGGCGTGCTGGCGCTCGCGGACCTCATCCACCACGAGCACGATGCGCATGCGGTTCCTGTGGAACCCGAGGCGCTCCAGAAGCTGGTACTTCGCGAGCGCGAAATCCTCGCAGTCGCCGCCAATTTCGAAGAAGGTCTTCGACTTCGCCCAGAAGTCGCGCATGCCGTAATTGTCGATATCCTCGACATAGGGCATGCGGTTGGCGAAGTCGTTCACGAGTTGCATGCGATGCATCGGCACGAGTGACCGAGCGCTGTCGAGAATAGAGTCCCAACCAGTCCCGCCGGCGTTAGAGACCGGGATCACGTTGTACAGCGAGCGGGCGAAACGCTTGGCGATCGCGTCGTCCAGCGGCAGCGTCGCTGCGCGCGCGCGCGGCAGTTTCTTGACGGTATCGCCAATGAAATATTCGCGCGTGCCGTAGAGGGCGGGGAACCGGCGCGCGGGACGGGACACGTCGTCGATGGCCGCGAGCGCAACCTGCGGCCGGGCTGTCATGCCCGCGAGCGCGCCCGCGCCGAGTGCTGCCAGAAATCCGCGACGTTGCATTCCCAATCCCCCAGGACCGTCGTTAAGGTCCTGTTTACCACCGGCGGAAACGCCGCCCAATCACAAAATCACCTGATGGTTAACCGCGGGCGCGACGGATGTCAGGCGGCCAGCGCGCTGGCAATATCCAGCAGCACCTCGTCATTGCCATGCCCCGCGATGACGCCGAGCCCGACCGGCCGGCCATCGGCGGCATTTCCAGCAGGGATCGAGATCTGCGGCAGCCGCGCGAGCGGTGCAGCGCAATTGTAGAGTTCGTTGCGGTTGCGCAGAGAGTGATAGACGGACTCTTCCGCACCGCCAGGCGGGGCCGTCGTCGGGGCCGCCGGGACCAGCATGACCGCGTCGTCGCCGAGCAGGCCGGACAGGTGGCCGTCGATCATCGCCCGCTTGGCGGTCGCATCGGCGATCTGGGCCGCGGTATAGGCACCGCCCGCCTCGAACCGGTCGCGGAAGCCCGGCCCCATCTCGGGGTCCGTTGCGCGCATCCACGCAAGATGCGACGCCGCGGCCTCAGACCCCCGGAACACCTGGATAACAGCCTGCCACGCCTCGTAGCCGTCCAGCCCCGCGGATTCGCCCGGGCGGACCGCCGCAGGCTCCCCGAGTACGGCCGTGACGCGGTCCAGGATTTCCCCCAGGGCAGTGCGGACGTCGGCGTCGGCGATCTCGAACGCGTCCTCGGCCATCAGCACCCGCGACGGGGCGGGCTTGTCCGACCAGTCGAGCAGAACGCGGCCGACCTCGCGGAACAGCCCCGCGTCGCGCGCGAACCAGCCGCAGGTATCGAGACTCGGCGCCAGCGGCAGGATTCCCGAAACGGGAACGCGCCCATGGCTGGGACGAATGCCGTAGAGACCACAGAATGCCGCCGGGACGCGGACCGACCCGCCGGTGTCGGTACCCAGCGCGAAGTCGACCGTACCGCTCGCCACCAGCGACGCCGATCCCGAGGAGGACCCGCCCGGCACGCAGCCCTCCGCACGCGGGTTGACCGGCGTGCCGTAGTGGAAGTTCTCACCGATCAGGCCATAGGCGAACTCTTCGGTGATGGCCTTGCCCGCCATGTCGGCGCCCGCGTCCAGCAGCATTTTCACCACGGGCGCATGCGCCTCTGCCGGTTCATGCGTCGCATACCAGGTCGGGTTTCCCGCGCCGGTCGTGATGCCGGCCACGTCGATGATGTCCTTCACCGCAAAGCGGCGGCCGGACAGCAGTCCCTCACCCGTCGCCGTCACCTCGATGTTGGCGTGGCTGCAAAAGCCGTCGACAAAGGTCCGGTACAGCTCACTCATCGGGGATCTCCACGGGCGCGACCACACCGGCATCGCACAGGGCGATGGCGACCTTGAACAGCAGTTCGTCGTTTCCCCGGGCCGCGGCCAGGCCAAGGCCCAGCGGCAGACCGTCGAGGTTCGCGATCGGGACGACAATCTCGGGCAAACCGCCCAGGCCGGCAATGCAGCCGATCGGCTCGTTGGCCGACCGGAAGGGCTCAATGTCGTCGTCGCTGCCGCCGGCCAGGGGCGCAACGCCCGGCGCAGCGGGGAGCGCAAGTACAGCGCCATCGGCGAGCACCTCCTCGAGATAGGCCGCGACCGGGGCCCAGTGCGTCCTCGCATCGGCGAGTTCCGCAGCGCTGACGGCGGCGCGGGCAGCGAAGCGGGCCGCCACACCGGACCCGAAGCCTGGCTGCACGGCCTCGATCCATGCCCGGTGTTCGATCCAAGCCTCACCGCCCCACACGGTGCGTGCAGCCCACGCCCAACTGTCCAGGCCGCGTAGCGGTGCATCTTGTCCGGCCACCTCGATGTGTTCCGCCTCACCAAGCAATCCGCTCACCTCGCCGATCGCGTCGGCGAGCACATCGCGGGCATCCTCCGGGATGCCCGAGAACACGTCGTCCGCCACCAGCAGGCGGCCGGGTGCGTGCATCCCGCCATCG
>JAEPNS010000149.1 GCA_017643325.1 Alphaproteobacteria bacterium
GTTGCAACCGGTCTGAACGACGTCGGGTTTATCGAGGAGCAGCCATATGACGACTGGCGCGCGGTCATGCACGCCAATCTTGATGGTTACTGGCTCGCCTGCCAGGCGGCGGGGCGGCAGTTCGCGAAGCAGCCGGCGGATCGCGGGCGCTACAAGGTGGTCGTCGTGTCCTCGACGCGCGGCCGGCACGGACTGCCGACCGGCTATACCGGCTACTGCGCGTCCAAGGCGGGACTGGATGGTATGGTTCGCGCACTCGCCTGCGAGTGGGGCGGCAAGGGCATCAATATCAACGCCATCGGCCCGACCGTGTTTCGCTCGCCGCTGTCGGAGTGGATGTTCTCGGATTCCGATCCGGGCAAGGCCACACGCGAGGCGATGCTGGAACGCGTCCCGGTCGGCCGCCTGTCTGAGACCGACGACCTGGTGGGCGGCCTCGTCTACCTGCTGTCGCCGGCGTCCGACTACGTCACGGGGCACACGCTCTATATCGACGGCGGCTATACCGCCGAGTGACGCGCCGCCTGGCTTCGCGCTAGTCTTGCATCGAACACCCAAGGGAGGAGAGACATGGCCAAGGTTTCGGTATCTCAGAAAATCCCCGCAAGCGCCCAGCAGGTCTGGGACGCGATCGGCCAGTTCAACAGCATCGGTGACTGGCACCCCGGGGTCCAGAAGAGCGACTCCGAAGACGGCGGCACCGTCCGCCGGCTGACCATGCCCGACGGATCGACACTGGTCGAAACGCTGGTGTCCGAGGACGGCAAGGAACGCACCTACGAGTATGCGATCCCCGATGGCCAGATGCCGTTTTCCGGCTACCGCGCCAAGATGCGCGTGATCGAGGACGACGACGGCAACTGCACGGCCTTCTGGGAGAGCGAATTCGAGCCTCAGTCGTCGGATGCCGAGAAGCTGGTGAACGATATCTACCAGGCCGGTCTCGACAACATACGGAAGATGTTCGGCGGCTGACCGCCGGACAACTCATGTCTGTTCTCGCCGAAAGCTCGACGCCTGATCGCGAGGCGCTGGTGGCCCGTGCGGGCGAGCTCGTGCCCTTGTTGCGCGGGAATACGGCCGTCACACGCGAGGCACGCCGCGTCGCCGACGACAATATCGCGGCGCTGAGCGAGGCGGGCCTCTTCGGGCTGCTCCAGCCGAGACGTTGGGGCGGGCTCGAAGCCGATTTCCGGACCCACCTGGACGTGGTCGCCAAGGTCGCGGAGGGCTGCGCGTCCACGGGCTGGGTGCTTGGCGTCGGGCAAATTCACGGCTGGCTTGCCATGCAGTTCAGCGAGCGTGCGCAGGCCGAGATATTTGCCGGTAATCCCGATGCGCGCGTGGCCGGCGTGCCGCCGCCGCGTGGCACCGCGCGACAGGTCGGGGTCGGCTTCGAGATATCCGGATTCTGGCCCTTCGGCTCCGGTTGTGACCATTCGGACTGGATTCTGCTGGGGGCGGTCGTCGAGGGCTTGCCGCCCGGGACAGCCGAGATGGTCTTCCTCGTGCCGATCAACGATGTGGAGATCATGGATGACTGGAACGTCGGCGGTCTGCGCGGCACGGGCAGCCATTCGGTGAGGGCGGAGCGCCTGTTTGTTCCCAAACACCGTGCGGTCGGGTTCGCGGCGGCGCTGAGCGATTCGGGTCCGGGGCGTGACGTCAATCCCGGCCCGCTCTACCGGTCCGCCGCCGTGCCGGCGATGGTGCTGGCGCTGACGGGAACCGCGCTTGGCGCTGCGGAGATGGCGCTGGGGGAGTTCATCGCCCGGCTGCCGGGCCGCCAGGTGGCCTACATGGACGACCTCGCGCAGGACCACTGGTCGGTGACGCGTACGCAGGTGGCGGAGGCACGCACGAAGATCGACATCGCACGCATGCTGCTCGAACGCGTCGCCGACGACATCGACCATTGGGCGGCCGCCGGGCGTGACATGCCACTCGCCGTGCGCGCGCGCACCCGCACCGACGCGTCCTGGGCGGTGCGCCAGTGTCTTGAGGCCGTCGAGGTGCTCTACCTGGCCAGCGGCGGCAGCGCGCTGGCGCACTCCAACCCGATCCAGTTGGCCCAGCAGGACATCCATGCGGTCAACCTGCACGGTATCATGACCCTGGAAACAAGCCTGGACGTGTACGGCCGGGTCCTGCTCGGCCAGGACCCCGGCACCAAGGCGGTCTGAGGAGAGAACGTATGTTCCGTCTGATTCTCTGGGCGATGCCCTGGCTGTTCCGCTACGCACGCTGGCGTTCACCCGCGTTCCGCGAGCGCCTTTCCGAGCGGAACATTGTTGTCCAGATCCGGACGGCCGACGGCAGGCAGGCGCGCTACATCGCGTTTCGCGACGGTGGGGTGAGATCGGGACCCGGCCTGCACGACAACCCCACGGTTTCGCTTGTCTTCAAGACGGCCGCCATCGGCGCACGCCTGCTCATGCCGCCGATCGACCAGCTCGAACAGATCGACGCGCTGAAGAATTTTCTGGTGCGCCTCGAAGGCCCGGATGAGGACGGCGTCTGGTTCGCACAGACCGTGATGGCGGCGATGTCGGCCACATGGAAGTTCGGCCGGAAGATGCCGGACGGCACGACGCGCTACGCCACAATGACAAACGGCGGGCCGCTGTTCGTGTTCGTGAAGGACGGCCGGATCATCCGCACCACGCCCATCGAGTTCGATGACGAGGACCCGCCGTCCTGGACCATCGAGGCCCGCGGCAAGTCCTTCACGCCGCCACGGGCCGGGACCCTCTCGCCCCATGGCATGAACTGGAAGGCGATGGTCTACGCGCCGAACCGGATCCAGTACCCGATGAAGCGGGTCGACTTCGACCCGGACGGCGAGCGCAACATCCAGAACCGGGGGATTTCGGGCTACGAGCGGATCAGCTGGGACGAGGCGCTGGATATTGTCGCGGGCGAGATCCGGCGCATGAAGCTCGAGCACGGCACGGGCGCCATCGCGTCGAGCAACGGCTCGCACCACAACTGGGGCAATATCGGCTACTACCTCAGCGCCAAGCTGCGCTTCATGAACGCCATCGGCACGACCGAGGTGCACCACAACCCCGACAGCTGGGAAGGCTGGTACTGGGGCGCGCTCCATCACTGGGGCGGCAGCCTGCGGGTCGGCGGCGGCGAACTCTTCGGCACCATCGAGGACTGCCTCGAGAACGCCGAGATGGTCGTCTTCTGGTCGAGCAATCCGGAGGCGACCGGCGGTGTCTACGGCGGCCAGGAGGGCACGGTCCGGCGCCAGTGGCTGCGCGATCTCGATATCGAGATCGTCCACATCGATCCCTACTTCAACGACACTGCGCAGTTTCTGGGCGGCAAGTGGTTGAGCCCGCGCCCGACGACCTCGCCGGCGCTCGCGCTGGCGATTGCGCACGTCTGGATCGAGGAGGGGCTGTACGACAAGGACTACGTCGCCAGCCGCACCAAGGGCTTTGAGGCGTGGCGCGACTATGTGCTGGGCGCCGAGGACGGCGTGCCCAAGACGCCCGAATGGCAGGAGGCGGAGACCGGCGTGCCGGCCAAGGATGTGCGCGCGCTGGCCCGCAAGTGGGGGCGCAAGCGCACCTACCTGGCGGTCGGCGGTATGGGCAACACCTTCGGCGGCGCGTGCCGCAACGCCAACGGCACCCAGTGGACGCGTACGATGGTCTGTCTCATGGGGATGCAGGGCCTCGGCAAGCCCGGCGTGAATGTGGGCAACCTGCAGCTCGGCGCGCCGCTCGACTTCGGCTTTTATTTTCCGGGCTACGCGGACGGCGGTATCTCGGGCGACCTGAACAACACGGCGCTCGCGGCGGGGCTCTACCAGCGCATGCCGCAGTTGCCGACGATGAACACCTCGACTCAGGTCATCCCGCGTCTGCGCCTGCCCGAAGCGATCATCGACGGCCATGCCGAGGGCTATGCCTGGGACGCGCGCACCATGGAGGGCCAGTTTTCCAAGATCGTGTACCCCAAACGGGGGCACTCGCCGGTGCACATGCTCTACCGCTACGGCACTGCGATCCTCGGCACGCTCAACGACGCCAACCGCTACGTGGAGATGTACCGCTCGCCGAATCTCGAGTTCGTGGTGAACCAGTCGATCTGGAACGAGGGCGACGTGCGGTTTGCCGATATCATCCTCCCGGCCTGCACGAACCTCGAGCGCTACGATATCAGCGAGTGGGCGAATGCCGGCGGCTACGGCGCACACTTCAACTCCCAGACCAACCACCGGATCATCACCTTCCAGGCGAAATGCATCGAGCCGGTCGGGGAATCGCGGTCGGACTACGAGATTTTCACGGCCCTGGCCTGCCGTCTCGGTCTCGGCTCCTACTACACCGAAGGCATGCGAGATCTCGACTGGGTCAAGCGGATGTTCGACGCTTCGGACCTGCCGCGGCACATCTCGTGGAAGAAGTTCATCGAGCGCGGCTATTTCGTGGTCCCGCCCGAGCGCGAGGACCTGCGCCCGCCGACGGCCTACCGTTGGTTTGCCGAGGGCCGGAAGAAGGACCTGCCCGAGGCGATGCCGCTGCCCGGCGACTATACCGAACAGTTCCTCGAGGGCCTGCAGACCCAGTCCGGAAAATTCGAGTTCGAGAGCTCCACCCTCAAGCGTTATGCGCCGGAAGATCCCGAACGCCCGCCGATCGTGAAGTACACGCCGGCCTGGGAAGGGCCGGGTGTGGCCGAACTCGCGGACTACCCGCTTCAGCTCATCACGCCGCACGCGCGATACAGCTTCCACAGCCAGGGCGACGGCAAGGACAGTTTCCTGAACGACATCTCCGATCACCGGATGTTGATCGACGGGCACTACTACTGGGTCCTCCGGCTCAACCCGGCGGACGCGGCGGCGCGCGGGATCGCGACCGGCGATCTCGTCAAGGTCTACAACGACCGCGGCGCGGTGCTGTGTGCGGCGCTTCTCACCGAGCGACTGCGCCCCGGGGTCGCGCACGGCTATGAGTCCTCGGCCGTCTATGAGCCCATGGGCGAGCCCGGGCGGTCCGTCGACAAGGGCGGCTGCCTGAACCTGCTGTCGCCGCGCCGCTCCCAGGTGAAGAACTCCCACTCCATGGCCAACGGGACGGCCATGGTCGAGGTCGAGCCATGGGACGGGGAGGTCGCGTTCGAGCGCAAGGCGCCGTTGACCGACGCCACCGGTCCCCGCCTGGAGGCCGCGGTATGAACAAGTGGAACCTGATCGTCGACGTGGCGAACTGCACCAACTGCCAGCTCTGCGTGCTCGCGGTCCAGGACGAGCATGTCGGCAACGAATTCCCCGGCTACGCCGCCGAGATGCCGAAGCACGGTCACCGCTGGATCGAGATCGACCGGTATGAGCGCGGGCAGGGCGACAAGGTCGACGTCGCCTATGTTCCCACCATGTGCCAGCACTGCGATGACGCGCCCTGCATCGCCGCGGCGCGCGATGGAGCCGCCTACAAGCGCGACGACGGGATCGTGGTCATCGACCCGGACAAGGCAAAAGGGCAACGACAGATCGCCGAGGCCTGTCCGTACGATGCCGTGTGGTGGAACGAGGACCTCGACATCCCGCAACACTGGTTCTTTGACGCCCACCTGCTCGATGCCGGCTGGCACGCGCCGCGCTGCGCGAGTGTGTGCCCCACCGGCGCCCTGCGCGTGGAGAAGGTCAGCGACGAACGCATGGCGGAGATCGCACGCGACGAGGAACTGGAGCCGCTTCGGCCGGACCTGGAGACCCGTCCTCGGGTGCACTATCGAAACCTGTGGCGCGCGAAGCGGGCATTCGTCGCGGGGACGGTCAGCGGCAAGGTGAATGGCGTGATCGACTGTATCGAAGGCGCGACGGTCACCCTGACCGGTGGCTCGAACGGGTCTGTCATGCTCGAAACCGACGGGTTTGGGGATTTCAAGTTCGACCGGCTTCCGGCCGACGGACAGTCCTGCACGATCCAGATTGCGGCAGCCGGGTTTGCCACCGCCGAACGCTCGCTGACGCTGTCGGAAAGCACCAATCTCGGCGATATACGCCTGGAACGCACCGGTTGACCGACTGGTCGGCCTATTACGCGAAGACCGGCGGGCGGCCGCCGCGCGCGACTCTCCTGCGCGCGCTCGACGCATTCGACGCGGAAGGCCGGACGGGAGACCGGTTCGCTGTCGACCTCGGCGCGGGCGGCGGGCGCGATACCGTCGAGATGCTGCGCCGCGGCTGGCGTGTGCTCGCCATCGATGCGTCACCGGACTCGGCCGATGCACTCCGCGACCTGGCGGTCACCGGCGACCTGGAGGTGCTGGTCGCGCGCTTCGAAGAGGCGGACTGGCCCGTCTGCGACCTGGTCAACGCCAGCTTCGCACTGCCGCTCTGCCCGCCGGATTCCTTCCCGGCACTGTGGTCGCGGATCGTCGCCCGCCTGCGTCCCGGCGGGCGCTTCGCCGGGCAGTTCTACGGCGACCGCGACAGCTGGTCCGGGCGCAACGGCATGACATTCGTGACGCGTACCGAAGCCGGGGCGATGCTGTCGGACCTCGATGTCGAGTTCTTCGACGAAGAAGAGGACGACTCAACGACGCCGCGCGGCGAGCCCAAGCACTGGCATGTCTTCCATATTGTCGCGCGCAAACCGGACTAGCTAGTCCCGGTCCCAGTCGAACAGCGGCGGCTCCTTCGCCAGGAACCGGTCGAGGGCGGCGCGGTGGTATGCGCTGGCGCTGGCCCCGGCCTGACCGTCGGCTTCGGTGTCGAAGGCTTCGTCTCGGGATGTCTCGAATGTTGCGGCCATGATCCGCTTGGCGCGGGCGATGGCGTCGGGCGAGGCGTCGCGGAACCGGGCGGCGAAGGCCTGCGCGCGTTCGAGGACCGTGTCGTCGGCAACGACCTCGAGAACCAGCCCCAGCCTATGCGCCTCCTCGGCGTCCAGGGTGCGTGCCGTGAAGACCAGTTCCTTGGCGCGCTGCAGCCCGACGAGGCGCGGGAGCGTGTACATGGCACCCCAGTCGGGCACGAGGCCGATCTTGCCGAACGACATGGCGAACTTCGCCCGCCGTGCGGCAATCACGAAATCGCATGCGATGGCCAGGGAGAAGCCTGCGCCCGCCGCCGCGCCGTTGACGGCAGCAATGGTGGGGACCGGCAGGTCGAGCCAGCGCGTCAGGGTCGCGTGGGATTCGGTCATGCGTGCGCGCATGGCCTTGGGACCATTCTCGCTCACCTCGCGCAGCACCTTGATGTCGCCGCCGGCACAGAAGGCGGGCCCGGCGCCGGTCAGGACCACCGCATACACGGTGTCGCCCGCCATATCGCCGATCCGCACGACTGCGTCGGCGAATTCCTCGCGCATTGCACCGCCGAGCGGATTGCGGGCCTCCGGGCGATTGAAGGTGATCGTGGCGACGCCGTCGTGCACGTCGAGCATGAGTTCCGTGTAGGGATCGGCCATTTCCGGCACCCGATTTGTGGTATGATTTGCTCGAGAAATAGCACGGGATGCCGCGTCAACGCGTCCCGGTTCCGTGTCCGGAGGAGGATGTCATGAGCACTGCCGAGCTGATCGAGCCGACGATCGATCCTGAAACCAAGAACCTGACGTACCGCAACGTGGTCGCGCGCAACGCGGGCGGCAGCCGGACCGAGGTGTCGGTCCGCGACACG
>JAEPNS010000014.1:0-3206 GCA_017643325.1 Alphaproteobacteria bacterium
GAACTGAACCGGGAAGCCAACACCCTTTGCTCGAAATCCGCTGATGTGGACCTGACTCGGATCGGGCTTGATATGAAGGCGACCATCGAGCAGTTCCGCGAACAGGTGCAGAACGTCGAATAGGGGGGCGTATGGGAGAGGGAACGAACGGCGGTCTTAGAATCAAGCGGCGCGGGCTGATGCTGGTCCTGTCGTCGCCTTCTGGCGCGGGAAAGACATCGATATCGCGCGCGCTCCTGGACGCCAATGACAACCTGTCCCTGTCCATCTCCGTGACGACGCGCCCGCGCCGGCCGGGGGAGGTCGACGGCGAGCACTACAAGTTCGTCGACAAGACGACCTTCGACCTGATGGTGAACCAGCAGGAGCTGCTGGAGTATGCCAAGGTGTTCGACCACTACTACGGCACGCCGCGCGGCCCGGTGGAAGACGCCCTGAGCGATGGCAAGGACGTATTGTTCGACATCGATTGGCAAGGCACCCAGCAGCTCGACGAGCGCGCCCGCGACGATCTTGTCAGCGTCTTCATTCTGCCGCCTTCGACCGCCGAGCTCGAGCGCCGGCTCAACACGCGCGCGCAGGACAGCGCGGAGGTCATCGCAAACCGCATGGCAAAGGCGGCGGACGAACTGACCCACTGGTCCGAGTATGATTACGTGGTGGTCAACGAGGTTTTCGCCGACAGCGTGGCCCAGGTCCAGGCCATCCTGGAAGCCGAACGGCTCAGGCGGACCCGTCAGGAAGGTCTCGCGGATTTCGTGCGGCTTTTGCGTCAGGGCCAGTAGCCGCGGCCGCCTCCTCTTCCAGCAGGACCGACAGCTTCCGGATCGAATCGCGCCGGCAGAAGGGCAGGCCCAGCCGCGCGTATTCCGGCTCGTGCACGCGGTGGCGGAAACCTGGAATGTCACGATTTCGCTCGGCCATGGGCCGTTCTCCCGTCTCGCCGTCGGTGAGGCCATTCTGGGCGGATCGGAGGTGTTGCGCCAGTCCTAGTCGTGCTGGTCCCGCAGGGCGCGCGCGAGCGCGCAGAATTGCTCGATTTCAAGGTCTTCCGCGCGGGCGTCCCCGGGTACGCCCGCCGCCTCGAGCAACTCTGCTCCGCCCAGGGACGACAGCGCACGTCGAAGCATTTTCCGGCGCTGGCCGAACGCCGCGCGCGTGACGAGTTCGAGCGTCTCGTGGTCCGCCGCGCCGCGCGGGACCGTGCGGACCTCCATGTTCACGACCGATGAGGTCACATTGGGAGGAGGGACGAAGGCCGACGCGGGAACGTCGAACACGATGCGCGCATCCGTCAGCCATTGGGAAATCACGGACAGGCGCCCGTAGGCCTTGCTGCGCGGTGATGCAACGATCCGTTCAGCCACCTCTTTCTGGAACATCAGGGTAAAGCCGAGGAACGCATCGGCACGCGAAAGCCACTCGACGAGCAGCGGCGTGCCGACATTGTAGGGCAGGTTCGAAACGACCCTCCGCGGTGCCGGCACTCGCGATGTGAGATCGAGGCCCAGCGCGTCCGCTTCAATCACGGTCAGCCGGCCGCCGGCACTCTCCGCGAGTTCCCGCAGGGCGGCAACCGCGCGCGGATCGCGTTCGACGGCGTAGACATGACGGGCCCGGCTCTCCAGCAGGGCACGTGTCAGACCGCCCGGCCCGGCACCGATCTCGATCACATTCAGGTCGCCAAGATCTCCCGCCGCGGATGCGATGCGGCGCGTCAGGTTCAGGTCGAACAGGAAATGCTGGCCCAGGGATTTCTGTGCGGCGATATCGAACCGCCCCACGATCTCCCGCAGCGGCGGAAGCCGGCCGGCGTCAAACACGCAGGTCGACGAAGGCGGCGCGGCGCAGGTCGCGCAGATACCGGCGGGAAAGCATGCCCACCCGTTCGCGCAGCAGCGTCTGGCGAATCTGATCGCGGTCGGGTCCCAGGTTTTGCTGGCGTTCGCACACCATGACAACCTGCACGCCCGCGGGTTGTCGGATCGGTTCGCTTGGCTGGCCGATGGGCTGGTCCTGGACGATCTCGCGCAGTTGCGGGGCTAGGTCCTTGAGCTGGAAACGTGCCGGCTCGCTGGGCTGCGGCGTCCCGTTTTCCTCGGCGATGGCCGCGAAATCCGTGCATCCGCTGACGCCCTCGGTCAGCGTGCGGGCGCGCGCCAGCGTGGCCTCGACCTCGGTCGCCGGGGCCTGGCTGTCGATCAGCAGCAGCATCTGGCGAAGTTCGACGGCCCGTTCGGATTCGTCGGGGCCGTCATTGGTCCTGCGGTCGATCAGCGTCACGATCTGGATGCCGTCTGCCGTATCGATCGGATCGGAAACCCCGCCGACGTCGAGTGCCGTAATAGCCTGGTTGAGGGCCGGCTCGAGTTCGCCAGGCTGAATCCAGCCGACATCGCCGCCGGTTGCCGCCGTGGCACTCTTGGAAAACTGGCGCGCAACGCCAGCAAAATCCGCACCGGTGCGGATTTGCTGGACCAGCCGGCGCGCAAGGTCCCGTATGTCGCCGGCATCCGCCGGGTTGTCGACCGGCAGCAGGATTTCACCGACGCGATACTCCTCGACGCCCCGCGTCGCGTCGATGCGCGCGATCACGGTGTCGATTTCTTCCTCGCCGATTTCGATTGTCGGCACGACGGTGCGTGACAGGAGCTTCTGCCAGGCGATGTTGGCCCGGATCTGGTCGATCGCCGCTTCGACAGAAACCCCGCGCCGGCGCAGGAAATCCTCGAACCGGCCGGCAGGAATGCGGTTGGTCTGCTCGATCCGTCCGATGGCATCGTCGATTTCGTTCTGGTTCACCCGGATATTGAGGCGTTCGGCCTCCTGGGTTTGCAGGGCTTCATCGATCAGGCTGCGGAGCACCTGCGGTGCTACGCGGCGCTGGGTCTCCGCCGTATTTGGAAGACCGGACGATGAAATCACGATCTGCGTGCGTTGCTGCACGTCGAAAATCGAGATGACTTCCTCGTTCACGACCGCCGCAATGCGCTGGACGTCCTGCGCGGTGGCAGACGTCGCGATTGCGACCGCCGATGCTGCGAGGCACGCGGCGCGAGCCACCCTGCGCCAGATGTCAGGAATGTTTGTCATGCGTGATCAAGTCCGGTTCGCATAGCTTCCATTCTAGAATACCGCCGAGGAAAATTGACCAAGGCTTTTCAGCGTGATCCGGAACGTCAGCGATTCCGTCGGCGGCACGTCGC
>JAEPNS010000014.1:3216-19969 GCA_017643325.1 Alphaproteobacteria bacterium
CCGGCGGGATCGCAGTTCGAAGTCCATGCAGTCGCATTCGTAGAAGAGGGACGCGCCGTATGACAGCGTGCCGCCACCCGACGTGAGATCCCGGCGCGTGTCGACCCGCGCGGACCAGCGGTTTGTGATCTGCGACGTCAGGCCGAGGGTCGCCTCTTCACGATCGGCGAACTCGAGGGTCCGGTCGAAAAACACGTAGTTGAGGTCCACCGAAAATGCCTTCGGCCCTGCTTTCGCAAGCACTTCGGTCCGTCGCGCACGGAACGAGTCCTTGTCGATCCGGGTCTTGTAAAGCAGGTCGAAAAACCGGTTCGGGGATATCTGAACACTGGACACGATATCCGAGAACTGGTCTTCGAGGCCCGAGCCGACCTCGAACGGACTGGATTCGCGGAAGCGATAGGACTGCCCGATGATCACCGTCGTGCTGCCTCCGCCGTTTCCGAAGAACCCGGTTCGAAGGCCGTAGACCACGCGCTGGCCCCCCTCGACACGGTCGGTGCCGGAAAACCGGTTCGCGCGGAACAGGTTGGTTTCGTCAAATTCGACGCTGATGCTGTCCTCGTTCGGGATTTCGGCCGGATTGCCCCCGTTGGGAGCCACGATCAGCGCCGCGAGGGGTTCGAAAATCTGGCTGGCATTGCCCGAGGTCCGGACCCACGGGTAGCGCCAGCTCAGGCTGGCCTGCGGGAACAGGCGCCCGTAGACGCCGTCGCTGGCAGAGCCGGATCCGATTGCGACATCGTTGGTGTTGTAGAGGTCTGCCTGCAGCGATGTGCGAAACTCGGTGATCGTGCCCAGACTGTCGGTGTGCGAGACCTGCCAGCCCGGCGTGATGCCGATCTTCTGGTTCGTCGAACCTTCCTGTCGGGTCAGGGCGCGGAAGTCCGCATCGAGCGTCGTCATTCCGCCAAAGCTGTTGGGGTCGCTGACGTAGTTGTAGTTCAGTTTCGGAGCGACAACCGGCGTCTGCTCCTGGGTGTCCTCGGCCCGAAGGCCTTGAAAATAATAGCCCTCCGCGACCGCATAGCTGCGCGACCCGAAGCCCTCGACGAACAAGTGGTTCGTCAGCGTGTTATCGTCGGGAAACCCGTAGCGCTGAAGGTATGTATCGTCGCTCGCAAGCTTGACGTCGAGGCCCCAGCGCCAGAGTTCGTCGATCGAGAAGCGCGTTTCGGAGTCGATATGGCCGCGGATCCGGTCGTCGCCGACCTGCGCGTCGTCCATGGTGGTGGACAGCCTCAGATAGTGTTCGCCGTCGGCGAACCTCTGTCGGTACCGACCTGTCAGCACCGGCAGGTTGTCGGTCGCGATGATCGGATCGAACAGCAGGTCCTTGTCCCGGTCGATGACCCAGAAATACGGCACCTGCACCGATGATCCCAGCAGGCTCGAGACGCCGAACGTCGGTGTCAGGAACCCCGTCTTGCGCTCGACCGTCGGGTCGGGGTGGCTGAGGAACGGGGTATAGGCGACGGGAAGGCCAAGGAACTCGAGAGTGGCATCCCGGTAGACGACTTCGCGGTCCTCGGCGTTATGGATTACACGGCGGGCCTTGACCTGCCACAACGGCTCATCGCCGATGCCTTTGCAGTTGATGCACGGGGAATAGACGGCGCGCGTGAGTTCGGTCTCGACACCGCCCCGGCGCTGTGCGCTCACGGCCGCAAGGCGTGTGTCGTCGGTCAGCAACATCCTGAAGCCGCGCAGGAACCCTTCCCGCAGGTCGGCTGTGAGTTCGGCAAACTCCGAGAACAGAACCTCGCCCGTCGGTTCGAGCAGGACCACGTTGCCGGAAGCGGTCACAATGTCGTCGCGCTGGTTGTAGGTGACGGCGTCTGCGTTCAGGATTCGCTCGCCCTGGATTATTTCCACATTGCCGCGTGCCGTCGCGGTCCCGAGGTCTTCGTCGAAGCTCAGTTCGTCCGCTGTCATCAGGACGGGCTGCTCGTCGTTGAGCTCCTGGGCCAGGCCGGGTGCCGTGAAGACCAGTCCCGCGAAGACGGCGGCCACAAGGCAAGTGTGCAGCCTCGACATCACCCGTCTTCCAGATGCAGGAGCATGGCCAGTCCGGCCATCAGGCAGACGCCCGCGGGAGTCCAGGCCGCAAGCAGGACCGGCACGCTCGAGCCGAGGCCGAGCGCCTGGAAGACATTTGTCAGGAGGAACAGCAGGAAGCTTACCAGGACGCCGGCGCCGACGAGATACATCGTGCCGCCACGGCGCGTCAGGCGAAGGGAAAAGACCGCCGCGATCAGCACCATCGCGGCAAGCAACAGGGGTTCGGCGAGCAGGGCGTGGAACTGCAGTTTGTGCGCGACAGGCGAAAAGCCGGTCTCCTCCAGCACCCGGATAAATCTCGGAAGGTTCCAGAACGAGACCGTGTCGGGACTCGCAAAACTCTCCTGGATCTTTTCGGCCGTGAGATCCGTCTCGAGTTCATGGGTTTCGACGAACGCGCCGGCGCGTCCCGGGCGTGTCAGCCAGGCGTTCGAAATCTTCCACACACCGTCTTGGAGACGCGCACGCTCGCCGTCCACGCGCCCGGTGAACTTGTCATCGGCGGTGAACTCGAAAACGATCACATCCTCGAGCACCAGTTCATCCGGTTGTGCGCGCGCCGCATGCACGACCGTCTGGGCACCGTCGTCGGGCCGTATCTGCCGAAGCCAGATGCCCTGCGACGAGACGGCGAGCAGCGAAGAGCGGCCCGTAAAGTAGCGGCCCTCAAGCTCCTCGAACTGTGTGAGCATGACCGCCGAAACCGGGTTGATCACGGCGATGTTCACGATCCCGATCATGATCGACGCGAGGATAGCCGGGGTCAGGAACTGCCAGACCGATACGCCCGCGGCGCGGACGACCACGAGTTCATGGTTCCGCGTCAGCTTGAGGAACGTGAAGATGCCGGCAAACATCACCGCGAACGGGACCGTTTCCTGGGCCAGGAAAGGCGCGCGGAGCAGGGCCATGGACGTGATGATGGATGCTGTTGCGTCGTCCCGCCCGCTCCCGCGGCGCAACAGCTCGACGGCGTCGATCAGTCCAATGACGACCAGGAGGGTCGCGAACATCACGAGGAACCACATCAGGAACTGACGAAGGATGTATTTCGAGATCGTGGGCGACGACAGCATGCTCGACGCTCACGCAGGCTCGGCCATGGCCGGATGGGGTGCAGGGCGGCGCAGGCGCGCACGTGCGATGGTCAGCACGGAAAGGAGGATGACGCCGAGGGGCAGCGCGTAGACGAGAGGCAGAACGGCAAGCGAGCGCCGGGACATGTTGACGAGTCCCAGCGACGCGATCTGCACCATGAACACGATCACGATGGCCGTGACCAGCCGCCCGGTATTGCCGCGCCGGTCGAAACTGCCGGAGAGCATGGCCGCGACCGCGATCGCGGCAAACGCAAGGATGTAGAGGGGTGACGTGAGGCGGCGGTGGCCCTCCGCGATCAGCTGTGTGGCATAGAAGGTGTCGTGTGCGCTGTCGCCGGGATTGAGAAGCGAGTCCAGATAACGTTCCTCGGGACCGCGCCAGCGATTGGGCGCGGTCTCGTTCAACTCGCCCATGTCGAGAGAGTACTGGTCGAAATTGAACAGGGTCAGCCGCCCGGTCGCCCGGTCGACATCCTGCTGGCTGCCATTGAACAGGACCACGCGTGTGCCCTCGACCGTCTGGACGGCGGTTCCACGCTCCGCCGTGTATGTCACGGGGCGTTCCGGATCGCGGGAATCGTGGGCGAATATGCCGCGCAACTCGCCTTCGCCAGAGCGTTCCCGAACATAGATCGTCAAGCCGTCGATCGGCGTGTTGAAGCGCTGTTCCTGGAGCAGGACACTGGCGTAGGAGTTGCGGTAGTTGAACTGTTTCAGCTTGAACAGGTGAGTTGTGGCCGGCACGAGATAGAGATGCAGGGCGTACCCGACGATGACGCAGGTAAGGCCCAGCAGCAGGCCCGGGCGGGCGAGCTTCAGCGGGCTGACACCGGCGGCGCGCATCACCACGAGTTCGCTGTCGTTGCGCAGCTTGTTGTACACGACCAGGACGGCCGAAAAGACCGCGATCGGCAGAAGGATCGCCACGAACTTCGGCAGGTTGAGGGCGCTCATTTCGAAAAGCACCGAGACAGGCAGGCCTCGATTGACGATGAAATCGATCAGGCGGAGCGAGCCGAACAGGGAGACCAGCACGGTGAGCACGACCGTGACGAACAGGGTCGCCAGGGCGAGCTGCCGAAAGATGTACTTCCCGATCGAATTCATGGCTGGTCCGGAAACGAGATCGAGGCGAAATCGTCCCTCAAGCTGCTGATTCGTAAAACAAAGATGTGCCCAACTCCCGGGCGTTTGTAACAGATCAACGCCGCCGCACAAAGGCTTGCCGGCCCGGCTTCCGTCGTCTTGCGCAGCCCATTGTGGTGCTCTAAACCTCGAAGCATCCGATTTTTGCTCTCGCCGTCTGCGGCGCCCCTTCGAGATGGAAGAAGCAACATGAAAATCAGCTTTGCCGAACCGAAACAGCCCTCACGCGGCCTTGCCGTTTTCCTGGTGGGGGGCGACGGGGCTCTGGGTGCCCACGCCAAGGCGATCGACAAGGCAACGGAGGGCGCGGTCAAGCGCGCCATCGATGCGGCAAACTTCACAGGCAAGAAAGGCGAAAGCGTGTCGGTGCTGGCGCCGCACGGACGCGAGAACCTGAATATCGTCATTGTCGGGACCGGCGCGGCCCAGGACCTGGACACGATCCGGGCCCAGGAGGTCGGCGCGGCGATCTACAAGGCCGTGGCCGCAACGTCGGCGAAATCCGCAACGGTGATGGTCGAGGCCGCGCGCGGTGCCAAGGTGCGCGGTGCCGGGCTCGCCGCGGCGCTGGCCGGCGGCGCGCGGTTGCGCTGTTACCGGTACGACAAGTACCTGACGAAGCGCGACGGTGGCGGCTCGGCTCCGGACCGTCTGCAGTTCATGGTTAAGGGAGCGGCCGCGGCGCGGCGCGCCTACAACGACTTCGAGCCGGTTGCCGACGGGGTGGATTTTGCCCGCGACCTGGTCTCCGAGCCCAGCAACGTGAAGTCGCCGAAGTGGATGGCTACCCAGTGCCGCAAGCTCACCAAGCTCGGCGTTAAGGTGGAAGTCCTCGGCGAGGCGCAGATGAAGAAGCTGGGCATGAACGCGCTGCTGGCCGTGGGTCAGGGCAGCGTGCGTGAATCCCAGCTGGTCGTCATGCGCTGGAACGGCGGCGGCAAGGACGCCAAGACCGTCTCGCTGATCGGCAAGGGCGTGACCTTCGACACCGGCGGTATCTCGATCAAGCCGTCGGGCGGCATGGAGGACATGATCTGGGACATGGGCGGTGCCGGGACCGTGATCGGGGCCATGCATGCGATCGCCGGGCGAAAGGCGAAGGCGAACGTGATCGGTGTGGTCGGCCTCGTCGAGAACATGCCCGACGGCAACGCCCAGCGCCCGGGCGATATCGTGACCTCGATGTCGGGCCAGACCATCGAGGTGATCAACACGGACGCGGAGGGCCGGCTCGTGCTGGCCGACGCCTTCTGGTTCACGCAGAAGAAGTACAAGCCGGACGTGATGATCGACTTCGCGACCCTGACGGGTGCGATCATGGTTGCCTTGGGGCGCGAATACGCCGGGCTTTACGCGTCGGACGACTCTCTGGCCGAACGCATCGTCGCCTCGGGCAACGCCGTCGGCGAGAAGATCTGGCGGATGCCGCTGGACGAGGCCTACGACAAGCAGATCAACACGCCGCGTGCCGACATGAAGAATGTCGGGCCGCGCTGGGCCGGCAGCATCACCGCGGCGCAGTTCCTCAAGCGTTTCACCAACGACGTGCCCTGGGCGCATCTGGACATCGCGGGCGTCGCCTGGTCGGACAAGGAGCTGCCGGTCATGGCCAAGGGCGCGTCGGGCTTCGCGGTGCGCGCGATGGACCAGTTCGTCCGCGACTACTACGAGGGCTAGGACGCCACCGGCCGTGACCGAAGTCCGGTTCTACCACCTCACGCGCCGCACGCTGGAAGAGGTGCTTCCGGTGATGCTGGAGCGCACCGTGGTGCGCGACGGGCGCCGTGCCGTCGTGGTGGCCGGCTCGCCGGAACGCGTCGAGAGCCTGAACGGGCACCTCTGGACCTACAACGACCGCGTATTCCTGCCGCACGGCAGCAAGGCCGACGGCCATGCGGAGCGCCAGCCGGTCTGGCTGACGGACCGGGACGAAAACCCGAACGGCGCGCAGGTCCTGTTCCTCGCCGACGGCGCACAGTCGGCGAGCCTCGGCGATTTCGAACTGGTCTGCGAACTGTTCGACGGCCGCGACGAGACTGCGGTGGAGGCGGCGCGGACGCGCTGGCGGGACTACAAGGATGCGGGCCACGCGCTGACCTACTGGCAGCAGACTGAGCGCGGCGGCTGGGAGCAGAAGGCGGAAGGCTGAATTGGATTCCGGCGGGTTGTCGCGGCCCGGTGCGGTCGATATAACCCGCCGAAATTTTCACCCTTCAGCGGAGCAAGTCCCATGGCCCTTGAGCGCACATTCTCGATCATCAAACCCGACGCGACGCGTCGCAACATCACCGGAAAGGTGATCGCCAAGCTCGAGGAGGCGGGCCTGCGCGTGGTCGCGCAGAAGCGCATCCACATGACCAGGGAGCAGGCCGAGGGCTTCTACGCGGTGCACAAGGAACGTCCGTTCTTCAACGACCTCGTCGCGTTCATGACGTCCGGTCCGGTCGTCGTGCAGGTGCTCGAGGGCGAGGACGCCATCGCGCGCAACCGCGAGGTCATGGGCGCCACCAACCCGGAAGAGGCTGCGGAAGGCACGATCCGCAAGGAATTCGCGGAATCGATCGAGGCGAACTCGGTGCACGGTTCCGACGCGCCGGAAACGGCGGCGGAAGAGATCAGGTATTTCTTCGAAGACAGCGAGATCGTCGGCTGATCTGTCGGCCGATCCGGGCCGGGGGACCGGGGTGGGCGGTCAGACGAGCGCCCACCACATGATCAGCAGGATGATCGCGATCGCGACCCCCGAATAGCCCATCAGCTTGAGGAAGCCGCCCCAGACCTTCCAGCGGCCCTCGATATCGATTTGTTCCTCGGACATCGTCGCGTACGTCCTTGTCGTTTCCGGTTCGGGATGAGTTATACGTCAGCGCCGAGGCCTGTCAAAGGCCGGCCTTGCGTCATTTTTCCGCAGGATGGATGAGACGCCGGTCGCCCGCACTGTCGTCTCGGACGAGCGCACGCTCGCCGTCGATCCGGACGCGGTCTTCGGCGATCAGGCGCACGGCCTGCGGGTAGCAGATATGCTCGGCTTCGAGGATGCGCGCCGACAGGGAATGCTCGTCGTCGTCCGGCAGGACCGGGACCGCGGCCTGGACGAGGATCGGACCCGCATCCATTTCGGGCCGCACGATATGGACCGTGCAGCCGCTGAGCTTCACGCCGGCGGCGATGGCCTGGGCGTGAGCGTCGATCCCCTTGAAGGACGGCAGGAGCGAGGGGTGAATGTTGACCACCTTGTCGCGCCAGCTCTCCACGAACCATGTCGACAGCAGGCGCATGAAGCCCGCGAGGCACACAAACTCGACGCCGGCCTGCTTGAGTTCGGCGTCGATCGCCCGGTCGAAGCTTTCACGGTCCTCGAAATCGCCATGCTCGATCACGGCCGTTGCGATCCCGGCATCGCGCGCACGGTCGAGCCCTTTCGCATCGGGCCGGTTGGCGACGACCAGCGCGATTTCCGCCGGGTAGCCGGCGTCCGCGCAGGCCGCGATCAGGGCCTGCAGGTTGGAGCCTCGGCCGGAGATCAGGACGCCGAGCCTGAGCCGCGCCATCAGCCGTTGCCCAACGCGGATGCGAGATCGTCGAGGTGCACCGCGCGGTCGGCGTCCTCGACCACCTGGCCGATCCGCACGGGTGCTTCTCCCGCCTCGGCGAGAGTGGCCATCGCGGCGCTGGCGTCGGCGGCGGCCACGATCACGGCCATGCCGATGCCGCAGTTGAACGTGCGGGCCATCTCGTCGTCGCTGACGCCGCCCTGCGCCTGCAGCCAGGCGAACACGGGAGGCGCGGACCAGGCGCTGCCGTCCAGGGTCACGCCCAAACCGTCGGGCAAAACGCGCGGAATGTTTTCCAGCAGGCCGCCGCCGGTGATATGCGCAAATGCCCGGACCTGTCCGGCGCGCGCGGCAGCGAGGCAACTGCGGACGTAAATGCGCGTCGGCTCGAGCAGCGCCATGCCGAGAGGTGTTCCGGGCAGGAACGGGCTGTCGTCGTCGAGCGCCAGTCCGCTCCGCTCGACGATCTTGCGGACCAGCGAGTAGCCGTTCGAGTGAACGCCGCTGGACGGCAGTCCGATGACCGCGTCGCCGGCCCCGACGGGCCGGGCGGGATCCGGCAGGCCCTGCCCGCGCTCCATCGCGCCGACCGAGAACCCGGCCAGGTCGAACTCGCCGCTCGCATACAGGCCCGGCATCTCGGCGGTCTCGCCGCCGATCAGTGCGCAGCCGGCCTCGCGGCATCCGTCGGCGATCCCCGCGATGACGGCTTGCGCGACATCGGGTTCGAGGCCCCCGGTGGCGAAATAGTCGAGGAAGAACAGCGGTTCCGCCGCCTGCACGACAAGGTCGTTCACGCACATGGCGACAAGGTCGATCCCCAGCGTGTCGAAGCGCTGCGTCTCGAAGGCGAGCTTGAGCTTTGTGCCGACCCCGTCGGTCGCGGCCACGAGGATCGGGTCCACGTAGCCGGCGGCACGCGGGTCGAACAGGCCGCCGAACCCGCCGAGGGCGTCCGCGCTTCCGGCCCGCCGGGTTGCGGCCGCGAGCGGCTTGATCGCATCGACGAGCCGGTTGCCCGCCTCGATATCGACCCCGGCATCCTTGTAGGAAAGACCCACACCCCGTCTCCCGTACGCGCTTTCGCCCAATTCGTGGTATCTAGTGCGCCGAAGGCGCCAATCCTGCGGGCCGGAACGCGGCGAATCGCGTTCCACAGGCCGGTCACAATAGGTGTTTCGAGGTCTTTTGCAATGCATCCCAGACTGAGCTGCGCGCGTGCCGCGCGCTTCGGTATTTTCCTTCTTGCGGCGTTTCTTTGGGGCGGCTCCTGGTCCATCGCGCAGGCCCAAACCGCTGCGGCGCAGGACGTGTTCGTGGTCCGGGGCGTGTCCGTCGACGAGACCGCCGAAAGCACGGCCGCGGCACGTGCCGCCGCGCACGCCAACGGCAAGACCGAGGCCGCCCGCCGCCTGTTCGAGCGGCTGACGCGCGGCATCTATCGCGGCCAGCTCGGGCAAATCGATGCAGGCACGGCCGATTTTCTCGTCGACTCGCTCGAGGTGGCGAACGAGCGGCGGTCCGACGTCCGCTACCTGGCCGATCTCACGGTCACCTTCCGGCCCGCCGCCGTGCGCCAGTTTCTCCAATCGGCCGGCATCCCGTTTACCGAAGTGCGGAGCCGCCCGGTTCTCATCGTCCCGATCCTCGACACGGGCGATCGCTATGTGCTTTGGGAAGATCCGAACCCGTGGCGCGAGGCGTGGCGCAATCATCCCAGTGAAACCGGTCTGGTGCCGGTCGTGACCCCGCTGGGCGACCTCTCCGACCTGTCGGGCCTCTCGGCGGAGCAGGCGGTCGATTTCGATATCGGCGCGCTCGGTGCCATGGCGGACCGGTACGGTGCCCGCACGAGTGTCGTGGCTGTTGCGCGGATCTCAGGTAACCCGGAAACCGGCCAGCGTGCGGACGTGAGTGCGATCCGCGTCGGGCGGGTCGACGAAGATCCGATCGACCTGTCGGTCGCGCAGGCGGAGGGGGAAGCCGCGGACCTCTTTCTGGAGCGGGTCACGGGCGCCGTGATCGCCGCGCTCGACGACGACTGGAAAGCGGCGAACGCGATCAGCTTCGCGGAATCCGGACGGTTGCATGCCGCCGTGCCGCTCGGCGACCTGGCCGGCTGGATCGAGGTCCAGCGCCGTCTCGCGAACGTTCCTGCCATCTCGACGATCCGTGTGCTGGCCCTCACGGCGGACACTGCGGAGATCGAGCTGGATTTCTTCGGCGATACGGTCCGGCTCGCGAGCTCCCTGGACCGGTTCGATCTGGTCCTCGAGGAGACCGGGCTTGCCGGTGCGAACGATCCTGCAAACGTCGTTTTCCCGCCTCTGCCCACCCACGTGATCCGGCTGCCCGGCACTTGAGGTCGCGTCGGTGACCCAACAGCTGATCCTTGACCTGGGCCACCGGACGGCGCGCGGGCGCAGTGACTTCCTCGTGTCCGCCTGCAATGCGGAGGCGGTGGAATGGGTGGACCGCTGGCCCGACTGGCCGACGCGTGCGCTGGTGATCTGGGGCCCGGCGGGAGCCGGCAAGACCCACCTCGGGCACGTCTGGTGCGCGTCCAGCGGTGCGCTGAATGTCGATGCCGCAACGGTGCTCGGGGAGGATGCGGCCACGCTGCGGGACAGGAACGCCAACATCTTCGTCGACGACGCCGAAGCCTTGTCCGGAGACGCTGCGGGCGAGGAGGCGCTGCTGCACCTCTATAACTACCTCCTGGAAACGGATGGTGGGCTGCTGATCGCCGCGCGGCGCCCCCCGGCCCACTGGCATGTGGACCTCGCCGATCTGTCGTCGCGCCTGAACGCGCTTCCCGCCGCCGGGATTGCCGCGCCCGACGACGAGCTCCTCGCCGCGCTTCTGGTGAAGCAGTTCCAGGATCGCCAGGTGCGCGTCGGAGGAGATGTGGTCTCCTACCTGATCGCCCGCATGGAACGTTCCTTTGCCGCCGTCACGCGCACGGTTGCGGCCGTCGATGCGGCAGCGCTGGAACGGCAGCGCCCGGTGACTGTGCCGCTGGTGCGCGAGGTCCTGGAAGACTTCGGCGATTAGTCCGCGCTGTCATCTGTTTGTCATGCAACTGTCACGATTTGCGGACATGGTGCGTTCGCGATAGCGTTGCCTCTGGCCGCGAACGGAAACGCGGTGCCCAACCCTGGCGGAAAGAGTTGTTGTGGTCGCTGAAGACACGGCGAGTGACGATCTGACATTGCCTGCGATCGCCATGGATGCGCCCGAGCGGTTCATCAACCGCGAGCTGTCCTGGCTGGCCTTCAACGAGCGGGTCCTGGAAGAGGCGGAAAACCGCAATCATCCGCTTCTGGAACGCCTCAGGTTCCTCTCGATCTCGGCGTCCAACCTCGACGAGTTCTACATGGTCCGCGTGGCCGGCCTGAAGGGCCAGGTCGCGGCGGGCGTCAAGACACCGAGCCAGGAAGGCATGTCGCCCGGCGAGCAGCTGGCGGCGATCAACGAACGCGCCGGCCGGCTGATGGACGAGCAGCAGCGCATCTGGCGCGTGCTCGTCGACGAACTGCGCGAGAACGACATCGCCGTGGTCGAGCCGGAAGACCTGACCGCCGGGGAAAGGGACTGGCTCGAAGAGCGGTTCATGTCGGCGATGTTCCCCGTCCTGACGCCCCTCGCGGTCGATCCGGCGCATCCGTTCCCGTTCATCCCGAATCTGGGCCTCGCGCTGGCGCTTGAGCTTTACCGGCCGTCCGACGGCCGCGACATGATCGGACTGCTGCCGCTGCCGGGACAGATCGAGCGTTTCATCCGGCTGCCCGGCGATACGCCGCGTTTCCTCCTGTTCGAGCGCTGCGTGGCCCTGTTCCTCGACCGGCTTTTCCCGGGTTTCGAGGTGCGCGGGCTCGGCACCTTCCGCGTCATCCGGGACAGCGACATCGAGATCCTCGAGGAGGCGGAAGACCTCGTGCGCCTGTTCGAGAGCGCCCTCAAGCGCCGCCGGCGCGGGTCCGTCATCCGCCTGACCTTCGATTCCCAGATGCCCGACAGCCTGCGCGATTTCGTGATCGAGGAAAGCGACATCGACGAGCGCGACGTGTTCGTGCTCGCCGGTCTTCCGGGCCTCGACCGGACGAAGGAGCTCATCATCGACGAGCGGCGCGACCTGCTGTTCCAGTCCTTCAACATCCGCTTCCCCGAGCGCATCCGCGACTTCGCCGGAGACTGCTTCGCGGCGATCCGGGCCAAGGACATCGTCGTCCACCACCCGTTCGAATCCTTCGACGTGGTCGTCCAGTTCCTGCGCCAGGCCGCCCGCGACCCCCAGGTCGTCGCGATCAAGCAGACGCTCTACCGCACGTCGGAGAACTCGCCGGTCGTGCAGGCGCTGATCGAGGCCGCGGAGGCGGGCAAGAACGTCACCGCGCTGGTCGAACTCAAGGCGCGCTTCGACGAGGAGGCCAACATCCGCTGGGCGCGCGAGCTCGAGCGCGCGGGCGTGCAGATCGTCTACGGCTTCATCGACCTGAAGACCCACGCCAAGATCAGCCTTGTGCACCGGCGCGAAGGCAACGACCTGCGCAGCTACGTGCATTTCGGGACCGGCAACTACCACCCGATCACGGCCCGAATCTACACCGACCTCAGCTACTTCACCCAGGACCCGGTCCTGTGCCGTGACGCCTCGCGCGTGTTCAACTTCATGACCGGCTACGCCCGGCCGGAGGAACTCGAGCAGGTCTCGGTCGCGCCCGTCAGCCTGCGCGAGACCCTGATGGAGAATATCGAGGCGGAGATCGAGCATGCCCGCGCCGGCCGGCCGGCGGAAATCTGGGCCAAGCTCAACAGCCTCGTCGACGGAGACATCATCGACGCGCTCTACCGGGCGTCCCAGGCGGGCGTCGAGATCCGCCTCGTGATCCGCGGCATCTGCTGCCTGCGGCCGGGTGTGCCGGGGCTCAGCGACAACATCGAGGTGAAGAGCATCGTCGGGCGCTTCCTCGAGCATTCGCGGATCGCGGCCTTCGGGGCCGGGGAAGAGCTGCCGAGCCCGCAGGCCCGGGTCTACATCTCGTCCGCCGACTGGATGCCGCGCAACCTGGATCGCCGCGTCGAGACGCTCGTGCCCATCGTCAACGAGACGGTCCACCAGCAGATTCTCGACCAGATCATGGTTGCGAATCTTCTGGATCGCGCCCAAAGCTGGGACATGCAGCCCGATGGCTCGTATGTGAGAATCGACACCAGCGGCGAGCAGGACCCATTCAGCGCGCACCACTATTTCATGACAAACCCGAGCCTCTCGGGCCGCGGCAGCGCGCTGAAGAAGCCCGGCAGCGCGCCGCAACTTCTGGCGCATCCCGACTGATCTCCGGCCGGGCACGAGGGCCATGGCCCTCAACCTGACAGCAACCGACATCCGCCCGGCGGCGGTGGTCGATATCGGCTCGAACTCGATCCGTCTGGTCGTGTTCCGCGACCGCTCGCGCGCGCCCGTGGCCGTGTTCAACGAGCGCGTCATCTGCGGCATCGGGCGGGGGCTGGCGCGCACCGGCCGGCTCCATGCCGAGGGCGTCGAGCAGGCGCTGGCCAACCTGCCACGCTTCGCCGCGATTACCAGTTCGATGGGCATCAAGGATGCCGCGCTGCTCGCGACGGCGGCCACGCGCGAGGCGGAGGACGGCCCGGCCTTCCTGAAGAAGGTCGAGAAACTGTTCGACCGGCCCATCACCCAGCTCGACGGTGACTCCGAGGCGGAGCTCGCAGCCGCCGGCGTGCTCTGCGGACTGCCGGACGCGCGCGGGCTGGCCGCCGACCTGGGCGGCGGCAGTCTCGAGCTGGCGGCCCTTGCGAAGGGCAAGGTCGGCGACCTGGCGACGCTGCCGCTCGGCCCGCTGCGTCTGCTCGCCACGGTGGGACATGACCGGAAAAGCATCCTGGACACGGTGGACAAGGCGCTGTCGGAGGTGACATGGGCGTCGGACGCCGTCGACAAGGGGGCGATCTATATCGTCGGCGGTGCGTGGCGCGCGCTTGCCCGCCTCCACATGGTGCAGTCGGCCTACCCGTTGCGCGTGATCCACAACTACCGGATCGGCGGTCGCGAGGCCGGGGAGTTCTGCGAGGTCGTCGCGGGACTGGGTGAGTCGACGCTGTCACGCATCGACGTTGTGCCCAAGGCGCGTGCGGCGACATTGCCGGTGGCGGCGTCGGTCCTGCAGCGGCTCATCGCGCACACCGGCGCACGGCAGGTGGTGTTCTCCGCCCTGGGGATCCGCGAGGGGAAGGTCTACCAGGAACTCGGCAAGAAGGAGCGGGCGGTCGATCCGCTGATCGCGGCATGCGAGGACGTCGCATTGCGCGAGAGCCGGTTCGCCCGCATGGGGCGCAGCGTGTTCGACTGGATCGCACCGCTGTTCCCCGACGAGGACGCGGCCGACGAACGGCTTCGTCTGGCGGCGTGCCTGCTGAGCGATATCGGCTGGCACGAGCATCCCGATTACCGCGCCGAGCAGGTCTATTTCCGCATCCTGCGCCTTCCGCTGCTCGCGATGACCCACGAGGAGAAGACCCGCGTCGCGCTGGCGGTCTACCGCCGCTATGGCGGCTCCATGAACGACCAGGCGCTGCGCGCCGCCGAGGCGTTGCTGGACGAGGACGACATGACCTGGGGTCGACAGGTCGGTGCGGCGCTTCGGTTCACCGAGACCCTGACGGCCGGGAACTCCGACCTGCTCGATGGCATCCAGCTCAGGATGAACGGCAAGACGGTGACCCTGAAGCTCAAGAACGGCCACACCGCGCTCGTGGGCGACGTGGTGCGCAACCGTTTCGCCGCGCTCGCCCGGCAGTTCGGGAAGGAACCCGTGCTGGAAGGAAAGGGGCTCTAGCCCTCGATCTCGACCATGCGCACCTTGCCGCGCCCGGCGCCGAGCGCGATCTCGCCGTGCTTCAGGCGCAGCGCGTCCTCGCCGAACAGCTCGCGCCGCCAGCCCTTCAGCGCCGGCACGTCGGCGTCGTCGTCTGCGGCGATCGCCTCCAGTTCGGCGACCGTCGCCACGAGCTTCTGCGCGACCTGGTGGCGGTCGCACTTGTACTTCAGCAGCACCTTCAGCAGGTCCATCAGCGGGCCGACGCCCGGCGGCAGGTCGGGCAGGGGCGGCAGTTCGGGCGCCTGGTCCTCCGGCAGGTTGCGCCCGGCCTCGATGGCGTCCATCAGGCCCTTGCCGAGCTTGCCATCGACGAAGCCCTTGGGGATCCCGCGCACCCGCGACAGCGCCTTCGGGCTGTCCGGCGGGCGGGCGGCGATCTGGTTGATCACCTCGTCGCGAACCACGCGGTTGCGCGGCAGGTCGCGGGTCATCGCCTCGCGGTCGCGCCAGGCCGCGACGGCCTGCAGCACCGCCAGGAACCGCGGCTGGTTGCGCTTGGGCTTCAGGCGGCGCCAGGCTTCCTCCGGCACGACCTCATATTTCTCCGGCGCGGCGAGGTCGATCATTTCCTGCTCGACCCAGGCGATACGCCCGTTCTCCTCGATCCGCGCGCGCAGCTTCTCGTAGGCCGGGCGCAGGTGCGTCACGTCGGCCATCGCGTACTCGAGCTGGGACTTCGACAGCGGCCGCGCCGACCAGTCCGTAAACCGGCTGCCCTTGTCGAGCCGGGTTTTCGTCAGCTTCGCGATCAGCCCCTCGTAGCCCACCTGGTCGCCGAACCCCGCGACCATCGCCGCGACCTGGGTGTCGAACAGCGGCTGCGGCGTGATGCCCGCCTCATGGTGGAAGATCTCGATGTCCTGGCTCGCCGCGTGCATCACCTTGAGCACGCCCTCGTCGGCGATCAGGTCGTACAGCGGCGACAGGTCGATGCCGTCGGCCAGCGGGTCGATAATCGCCTCGTCGTCCGGCCCCGCGACCTGCACCAGGCACAGCTTCGGCCAGAAGGTGCTCTCGCGCATAAACTCGGTATCGACGGTGATGTAGTCGGCGTCCCGGAGCCTCTCGCAGAACGCGGTCAGCGCGCCGGTGTCGGTAATCACATTCATGGCGCGCGGTTCTACAGGATTCCGGCGAGGGCGGGAAGGCGGTCGCCGTGCCGGTTTGCACGACTGGGCCCTCACCCTGAGCCTGACGAAGGGCGAGGGCGCCACCCTCATACTTCGACAGGCTCAGCATGAGGGTGAAGCAAGCAGCCCGGTCGCACCCTTGACAGCGCGGCGCGATCCGTGGCCATTGGCGCGCGCCGGGGGATCAGGCTTTCTCCCCGAATTTCAAGAGAATCCGAGACCGACCATGCATCCGTTCCGAAGCCACAACTGCGGCGAACTGCGCGAGGACCACGCGGGCGAGACCGTGCGCCTGTCCGGCTGGGTCCACCGCAAGCGCGACCACGGCAACCTCCTGTTCGTGGACCTGCGCGACCCGTTCGGCATCACCCAGTGCGTGGTCGATACGTCCAGCCCGAATTTCGCCGCCGTCGAGTCCGCGCGGGTGGAATCGGTGCTCACGATCACCGGCCCGGTGGTCAAGCGCACCGAGGACACGATCAACGACGCCATCCCGACCGGCCGGATCGAGGTGCAGATCGCCGAACTGAACGTCGAGTCCCCGGCCGATGTCCTGCCGCTGCAGGTCAACTCCGACGAGGATTCCGGCGAGGAAATCCGCCTGCGCTACCGCTATCTCGACCTGCGCCGCGAGAAGGTCGCGCGCAACATCGCGCTGCGCTCGGACGTAATCTCGTCGATCCGCCGCCGGATGATCGAGCAGGGCTTCAGGGAATTCCAGACGCCGATCCTCACCGCCTCCTCGCCCGAGGGCGCGCGCGACTATCTGGTGCCGTCGCGCCTGCACCCCGGCAAGTTCTATGCGCTGCCGCAGGCCCCGCAGCAGTTCAAGCAGCTGCTGATGGTCGCGGGCTTCGACA
>JAEPNS010000150.1 GCA_017643325.1 Alphaproteobacteria bacterium
GCCAAAACCTGGACCCACGACGACCACTGGGAGGCCGTTGAGAGGGTGCTTCCGTCGAAAAAGGACTAGGACCGCCGCCATGTTCGCACCGCCCCCGGTCATCGAGACAAAGGTCTTCGTCGACATCAACGCCGGCTTCGGCATCACCGACAGCCCGTCGGAGTGGGCGGGGCTCCTGTTCGGGCGGCCGGATACGCCGTCCTTCCTCGAGGGCCCGTCCTTCGACCGCGACGGCAACCTCTGGCTGGTCGACGTGGCGCGCGGGCGGCTGTTCCGCGTCACACCCGACGGCGACGTCACCGTGGCTGCCGACTATGAGGGTGAGCCGAACGGGCTGGCCTTTCACAGGGACGGCCACGGCCTGATCGCGGACCACTATCACGGCATCATGCATCTCGACCCGGAGAGCGGGAGGGTCGAGCCATACTGCGTGCGCAACGGGAACGAGCGCTTCCTGGGCACCAATGACCTGACCTTCGCATCGAACGGCGACCTCTACTTCACCGACCAGGGCACGTCCGACCTGATCGACCGGTCGGGCCGCGTGTTCCGCCTGCGTGCGGACGGCACGCTCGACCTTGTATGCGGCGAACTCCCCAGCCCGAACGGTCTCGTGCTGTCGGCGGACGAGAGGATCCTGTTCGTGGGCCTGACCCGCGACAACGCGGTCTGGCGGATGCGCCTGCGCGACGACGGCGCGCCCGCCGACCAGGTCGGCCGGCTGATCCGCCTGTCCGGCGGCACCGGTCCCGACGGGATGGCGGCCGACGCCGACGGCAACATCCTCGTCTGCCATGTGGGATTCGGCACGGTCTGGATTTTCAGCCCGACGGGCGCACCCCTCTTCCAGGTCAAGTCCTGCAAAGGCCCCGCGATCACCAACTGCGCCTACGGCGGCCCGGACAACCGCACTCTCTACATCACGGAATCGTCGAGCGGCTGCGTTCTGACGGCAGACCTGCCCGTCGCCGGGCGGCCACTGTATTCGCATATGTAGCGAACCCGACAACACAACTCGTCATGCCCGCGCGGGCGGGCATGACGAAACGGGTTATTCCGCGGCGGCCTTGATCTCGTCTTCCAGGATCTCGTAGACGACCGCGCACTCGTCCTCGAGACGGCCCGCCTTCTCGATCTTCTTGTAGTAGCTGTTGCACAGCCGCAGGATCGGGGCCGAAAGGCCGAGCGCGTCGGCCTGCTCCTCGACGATGTCGAGGTCCTTCCACAGCAGCTTGCTCGGCCCCGCGCAGGGCTGCCAGGCGCGGTCCTTGATGATGCCCGAGCGCAGGTTGAACACGGTCGAGCCGGCCGCGCTCGGCCCGACAATGTCGATCATGAGCTGGGGGTCGAGGCCCATCTGGGCCCCGAACAGCATGCCTTCCGCCAGCGCGACGGTGTTCGCGCCGACCATGAAGTTGATCATGAGCTTCAGCTTGATACCAGTGCCGTACTCGCCGACGTAGAAGGTCTTGGGGCAGATCTTCTCGAGGACCGGCTTCACCGCCTCGCAGCGCGCCTCGTCACCGCTCATCATGATGACGCCGTTGCCGGCACGGATGATCGGCTGGGTGCCGCTGATCGGGCAGTCGAGGATCACCGCGGCGGTCGCGTCGACCCTGGCCTTGATCTCCTCCTTGTCCTCGACACCGAAGGTGTTCATCTCGATGATCGTCAGGCCCTCGTGCGCACCCGCCAGGAGCCCATCCGGCCCGTCGAGAGCCTCGTGCGACGCCGGGACATTCGGCAGCGCCGAGATCACGATGTCACAGGTCTCCGCGAGCTCGCGTGCCGTCTCGACGAGCTTGCCGCCGTCGACCGGGAAGTCCTCCGTGCTGGGGCGGCGTACCGCGTAGCACTCGTGGCCTTCCGGCATCAGCTTTTCCGCCGCCACCCGGCCGATCAGGCCGAGGCCCAGGATTCCGATTTTCTCCGCCATCGCGTCGTCCCCTTCTATGGTGCCTTGCCCAGCACCGCTTCGCGGAACCGCGAGCGCAGCCAGGCCCCGTCCCGCGCCGGCAGCACCTTGGGGTGCTCGCGCGGGTCGATCTTGATATTGGCAAACAAAGGCCCGTCTGTCCGGCGCAGGCGTTCGGCAAGCGTACCGAGCCCGTTCATGTCGCGGATATCGTCCGGCGCCTCGATGCCGCAGGCCCGCGCCATGGCCACGAGATCGACCCCGTGGGCGGTCGCGGTCGGCTGCGCGCCGGTCTCGCCGTAGCGTTCGTTGTCGAGCACGACCACCGACAGGTTCTTCGGCTGTCGCGCGCCGATTGTCGCGAGCGAGCCGATGCCCATCAGCATGTCGCCGTCACCGGTCAGCGCCAGAACAGGCGTGTCCGGCCGCGCGATCGCGAGGCCGAGCGCGAGCGCCGCCGTGCCCCCCATGGCGCCCCATAGGTAGAAGTTGCGTGGATCGTCGCCGCACGCCGCAACGTCATAGGTGGCCGAGCCGAGCCCGGTCACCACGAGAAGCTCGCCCCGGTCCCGGAGCAGGCGCGCGACGGCTTCGCGGCGGTCAAGGACGGGGGAATCCGGCATCCTACCGCTCCGCCTCGAAGGCCTTGCGTCCGATCAGTCGCTGGGACAGCAGCACCGCCGAGGCACTGAAGCCGTCGAAGGACTGCCGGATCGCCGCGTCGAGCATCGGTGCGGCGTCTTCGGGCGTGTCCGCACGGTGCACCTGCAGGTTCATTCGCGCGAGCACGTCGGGCGTCGCCCGGCCCATCGGCTCCTGCCACGGATTGAACTCGCCCCACTCGCCGCGCATGGTCACGAGCGCGACAAGGGGCATCCGGCAGTTCTCGATCAGCGTGAACATGTTCACGCAGTTGCCCACGCCGGAGGACTGCATCAGGAGTACGCCACGGTCGCCGCCGAGCCACGCGCCGGCAAGCAGCGCGACGCCCTCCTCCTCAGTGGTCAACACCGTCGCGGTCATGTCGGGATGCGCCTCGCAGCACTCGATCAGGCGGCTGTGCCCGGCATCGGGCACATAGGCGACCTGCCGGACGTCCCGGGCAACCAGCACATCGAACAGCGCGTCCGGCCAGGCTGCAACCTCTCCTCCGCTCACAGGCTGCCTCCGAGCGCCTCGAGCCGGTCGCGCGCCGCCAGCAGCCGCGCGGCCTGTTCCTCCAGGTGCGGCTCGATCCGGGTCAGCGGCGCGGCGATCGCGACACCGAAGATATCGCCATGGATGTCCGCCGTGGTCGCAAGCCCCATCACGTCTGCGACATTCTCGCCGCGGGTCACGAAATAGCCCTTCTCCGCGCCCGCGGCGATGTCCGCCGCCAGGGCCTCGCGGGCCGTGATCGTCGTCTCGGTCATCTCGTCGAGCGGCAGCCGCGCGATCAGCGCGATTCGCTCGCCCAGGTCGAGCCGGCCGAGAAACGCCTTGCCGATCGCGCTGGAATGCATCGGCTTCATTTCGCCGACGCCGGCCGAGTAGCGCACCGTCTGCGGGCCCTCGATCACGTCCAGATAGATGATCGCCTGTCCCTGCCGCCGCCCCAGCAGGATGGTTTCCTGCGTTTCGTCGCGCAGCTGTTCGAGGATCGGGACGACGCTTTCCAGCACCGGGTCGTGGTCGGCAATCACGGTGGCGATCTCGAGCAGGCGTTTGGTCGGATAGATCTCGCGCGTCTGCTCCGACGTGTAGAGATAGCCCATCGCACTTAGAGTGCGGACGAGCCCGTGGCAGCTGCTGATCGGCGCCGACAGCGCCTCCGCCACCTGGGTCAGCGTCATCGGCCCCTTCCGGCGCGCGAACGCCTCGAACAGGTTGACGGTCCGGACCGCCGTCTTGACGCCTTCATTCATATTCATGAAAAGCAGTTTGGCTGCGTGAAAAACTGCGGTCAATCGTGACGTAACGACAACCTTCGTGCGGCAAAAAGGCCAATCCGGTAAAACTTGGAAAATCGAAACGGAAACGCCATGCCTTCGAACGAACACGACCGCATTATCGTTGCGGGCGGCGGCCCGACGGGCCTTATCGCAGCGCTTTCACTGGCCCGCCAGGACATCCCGGTCCTGCTGCTCGAGCAGCAGGACGCTCCGCGGGACCACCGCCGGGCGACGACCTTCCACCCCCCGACGCTCGAATATCTCGACGATCTCGGCATGGTCGACAAGGTGCTCGACGACGGCCGGGTGACGCCGGTCTGGCAGGTCCGCGACCGGAAGGAAGGCGTGATCGCGGAATTCGACCTCGGCGCGCTCAAGGACGAAACCAGGTACCCCTATCGCGTCCAGTGCGAGCAGATGGAACTCAACCGTGCGCTCTACGCCGAGCTGGACGGCATGGCGAATGTCGATATCCGCTTCTCGCACGAGGTCTCCGGTGCCGATCAGGACGCGGACACCGCCAGCGTGACGGCCAACACGCCCGACGGCGAGGCGCGCTTCACCGGCCGCTACGTCTTCGGCGCGGACGGCGCGCGCTCCAGCGTCCGCAAGTCCATCGGCGTCGGCTTCGAGGGCTTCACCTACGACGAAAAGGTCGTGCAGTACGGCACCACCTTCGACGTGTCCGCGGCGATGCCGGACATCGCGGGCGTCGCCTACATCTCCGACCCGGACGAGTGGTGCGTCATCCTGCACCTGCCGGACTACTGGCGGGTGACCTTCTCCTCGCGCGAGGGCGAGCCCGACGACGTCGCCGTGCGCGACGACGTGGCCGAAGCGCGCATGGCCGCCTTCTTCGGCGCCAGCGGCGCGACGGTCGAACTCCACCGCAACGTCTGGTCGATCCACCAGCGCGTCGCCGAGAATTTCCGCAAGGGCAGACTGATCATCGGCGGCGACGCGGCGCACATCAATTCGCCCATGGGCGGGATGGGCATGAACTCGGGTGTCCACGACGCGGTCAACTTCGCGGACAAGATAGGACAGGTCTGGCGCGGCGAGGCCGGGGAGGACATCCTCGACCGCTACACCCGCCAGCGCCGCCACGTGGCACTCGAGGACGTGCGCCAGCAGACCATCCGCAACACCAAGTTCATCGCCGAGAAGGACCCGGACGAGCGCCGAAAGAGCCAGGCCGAGTTCCGTGCGATCGCCGAAGACCCGGACAAGGCGTTCCGGTTCATGATGGGCTCGTCGATGCTGGCCGGGCTGCGCGCGGCCAACGCGCTGGAGTAGTCCCTCGCTCGTCACCCCTGCGAAAGCAGGGGTTCATTATCGCAAGCGTCAGCCCGGTCAAGTATCGGCGTTAATGGATTTCTGTCTTCGCTGGAATGACGATCTTTTGCGTCAGTGCATCCCCAGACCGGCCTCGCCCCGGTCCAGGATCAGCGGCACCACCAGGTCCTCCTCGTCGTCGAGGTGACGGCGCAGGCTGGCGTCGAGCAGCACGAGGTCGTCGCGCAGCTTCGGCGCCAGCGTCGCGATATCGCCCTCGCCTTTGCGGATCGCCTCCTCCAGCGCTACCACCCCGTCGTAGACAAGCCGCAGCCGGTCGTGGATCACATGGTGGTCGCCCTCCAGGAGTGCGACGCCGGTCTCCATGCGCGGATCGGCGCGCGCGAGCAGCGGGAAATAGTGGTACTCCTCGACCTTGTGGTGGGTGTCGAGTTCGCCGAGATAGAAGCTCGCGCGCGGCATGAACCAGTCGTGGAACGCCGGGCCGTCCACCTGCCCGGCATCGAGCTTCTCGCAGGCGTCGGTCAGGCCCGCCCCGAAATCCCGGAACATGGTGTGCCGCGCGAGCCAGAACTGGCACCACTGGCCGTTGTTCGGGTGCCCGTCCCAGCTCTCGCGCGGGTATTCGGAGCGCAGGAAGGCAAGCTCCGCCGGCACGGCGGTGCGTGCGTCGAGCTGCAGGTGTTCGGGAAGTTCGGAAGCCATCGCCGCGCGGAAATACACGAACGGTGCGGGAGAGGCAAAGGGAGCCGCCCAACCAACGTTATGGCCGGACTTGACCCACGTATCTCGTAACAACCTCATGCTGAGTCTGTCGAAGTATGAGGTTGTCGCCCTCGCCCTTCGTCAGGCTCAGGGTGAGGGCTCAGTCAGGCAAGATGCCGGGGCAAGCCCGAGCATGACGAGGGTTTGCAGGGGTAACCGCCTTCGGACACACTCGGGGCTTCGTGTCATTCGAGGACCCCGCCCATGGACTACCGCATCTTCAACGCCGACGAGATCGATCACCGGCAGTGCTACCGCCTGCTGATCGGGGCCGTTGTGCCGCGCCCCATCGCCTGGGTGAGTTCCATCGACGAAAACGGCGTGGCAAACCTCGCGCCGTTTTCCTTCTTCACGACCGTCTCGCACTACCCGCCGATGGTCTCGATCTCGGTCGGCGAGCGGGTGAAACAACCCAAAGACACGACCGCCAATATCGAGGCGACCAAGGGCTACGTCATCCACACGGTGACCGAGGGCTGGCAGGAGGCGATGAACGAGAGCTCGGCCAACTTCGAGCCCGACCAGGACGAGTTCGCCGAGATTGGGCTCGAGACCGTCCCGTCTGACCTTGTCGGCGCGCCGCGCATCAAGGACTGCCCCGTTGCCATGGAGTGCACCCACGAACGGACGATCACCTTCGGCGAAGAGTGGGCGACGCACCTCGTCATCGGGCGGGTGCTGCGCTGGCACGTGCGCGAGGACCTGATGCTCGAGGACAAGTACATCAACCCGCACCTGCTCCAGCCGGTCGGCCGTCTCGGCGGCCCGCGCTACTGCAGGACCAACGAGATCTACGAACTCCAGGCCCCCTACGTACAGCCCGATGTCGGCGACCCGAACTCGGCGGAGCAGCAGAAGCGGAAGTGACCTCGGGTGTTCGCACCCGCACAACTCGTCACCCCTGCGGAAGCAGGGGTCCATTGACACCGAGGCCCGCCCCGGCAACCGCCTGAGTCAATGGGCCCCTGCTTTCGCAGGGGCGACGGTCGGGGTTGGGTTGAACCTCGAGAACACCGAATTCCGTCATGCCCGGCTTTGACAAAAGCTTTTCCTAGGCCGTCTTTGCCTCGCCCAGGCCCAGTTCCTCGATCATCGTCTCGCGCATGGCGAACTTCTGGATCTTGCCGGTGACGGTCATCGGGAATTCGTCGACGAACTTCACGTAGCGGGGGATCTTGTGGTGGGCGATCTGGCCCCGGCAGAAGGCGCGGATGTCGTCTTCTGATGCGCTCTCACCGTCGGCGAGGCGGACCCACGCGCAGAGTTCCTCGCCGTATTTGTCGTCGGGCACGCCGATCACCTGCACGTCGGCGATCTTCGGGTGGCGGTACAAGAACTCCTCGATCTCGCGCGGGTAGAGATTCTCGCCGCCGCGGATCACCATGTCCTTGATACGCCCGACAATGTTGAAATAGCCGTCCTCGTCCATGGTCGCGAGGTCGCCGGTATGCATCCAGCCGGCGGCGTCGATGGCCTCGGCCGTGCGCTCGGCGTCGTTCCAGTAGCCGCGCATCACCACATAGCCGCGCGTGCAGAACTCGCCGGTCTCGCCAGGCGCGACGATCCGGCCTTCGTCGTCGACGATCTTCACCTCCACATGGGGGTGCACCCGCCCGACGGTGGAGACCCGGCGGTCGAGTGCGTCGTCGACGGCGGTCTGGGTCGAGACCGGGCTGGTCTCGGTCAATGCTTCTGCCCGGCGGCGACTACGACAATCCGGTCCTGATCATCCGCGCACA
>JAEPNS010000151.1 GCA_017643325.1 Alphaproteobacteria bacterium
CCATTCCGCCAAGGACATGGAGACGTGGCTCCCGGAGGGGATGGTCATCGGCGCTGCGCTGGCCCGCGAGGATCCGCGCGATGCCCTGATCGGTGCCGACTCCATCGCGGGTATTCCGCGCGGGGCGAAGGTCGGCACCGCGTCCCAGCGGCGCCAGGCTCAGTTGCTTGCGCAACGCCCTGACGTCGACGTGGTCCTGTTCCGCGGCAATGTGCAGACCCGACTGCGAAAGCTGTCCGAGGGCGAGGCCGACGTTACCCTCCTCGCGCTTGCCGGGCTCAACCGGCTCGGCAAATCCGATGTCGCCGATGCGATTCTCGACCCGGACGAGATGCTTCCCGCCGCGGGTCAGGGGATCGTCGCCATCGCCCATATGGATACCAACGTGTTCGCGGCGGATGCCGTCGCGCCGCTCAATGATCCCGGGGCGTTGACCTGCCTGCGCGCCGAGCGGGCGATGCTGGACGCCCTCGACGGCACCTGCCGCACGCCCATCGCGGGGCTTGCGCAGCTTGGGAATGGCGAGCTCCGGCTCGACGGGCTGGTCGCCTGGCCGGACGGCTCCGATCTCGTGCGGCGCAGCACCACCGGGAGCTCGTCCGAGCCGGAGGCCCTCGGAAAGGCGCTCGGCCGCGCGCTACGAGACCGGATCGGCGAAGATTTCTTCTCCGCTCTCGCGGACTGACATGCGCCTCCTGGTCACGCGGCCCCGTCCCGACGCCGACGCCACGAAGGAACGCCTGGAGCGAGCGGGCCACGAGGTCCTTGTGGCGCCGCTCCTCGAAATCGTGCCGCGAATTCCGCCCGCGGGGTTCCCGGGGCCGGATGTACAGGCTTTCCTCGTTACCAGCGCGAACGGCGCCCGCGCGCTGGCCGACGCGGTCTCGGACCGGGCGACGCCGGTGTTCGCGGTGGGTGCTGCCAGCGCGCAGGTTGCGCGCGAGGCCGGGTTCCGCCATGTCGAGAGCGCCGACGGAGACGTTGCAGCACTCGCATCGCTCCTGCGCGCGCGGCTTCGGCCCGAAGGCGGGTGTCTCGTGCACGCGGTTGGGTCTGTTTCGGCCGGAAACCTTGTCGCGGACCTCACGGAGAGTGGCTTCGACGCATGCGCACACGTGCTGTACGAGGCCATGGCGTGCGACGAACTGCCCGAACCGATCGCGGCGGCATTGCGGGGTCGGGACCTGCGGGGCGCACTCTTTTACTCACCTCGAACGGCCAGAACATTTCTAAAACTGGTCGAAAAGGCGAATTTGACGCCGAAATTGCGTGTTTTGACTGCGTTTTGCCTTTCGCACGCGGTCGCGGCGGAACTGGCGGCGGCGGAATTCGGCGGGGTCCGCGTGGCCGAGCGACCCGAGCAGGACGCGTTGCTGCGCGCAATCGAAGCGTACGGACGGGGTCACGCTTGAATCCGTGACCGTGACATGCGTATGTACGTGCGCGTACGCTTTTGATCCGGAGATCGAGATGGCCCCCGAAAACGACCAGCCGGCAGGTCCCATCATTGCCGCCTTCGGTGGCATTCGGCCCATGGCCGCAAAGCTGGATATCCCTGTGAGCACCGTCCAGGGGTGGAAACAACGCGACACGATCCCGTCGTCGCGCATGGAAGAGATCCGGCGCGTTGCGGAGGAGTATGAACTCGAGATGCCCGATCCTGCCGGGCCCGACGAAGGACCGGTCATCGACGTCGCGGCCGAACCGGCATCCGAGCCGGAACCGGGTCCTTCGGATGCCCCGAAAACGTCCGTGCCCCGGTCAGGGTCCGGTTCGACCAATACCTCTGCCACGGCCGATCGCGGCGCGTCGCAAGAACGGTCCGGCTCCGGACTTGCCATGGTTGTTGCCCTGCTGGCGCTCCTCGTGTCACTGGGTGCCGCGGGCTGGCTGTGGTGGTCAACGGAAGGACCGGAGGCGGCACCCGATCCTTCCGTCCGGATTGCAGAACTTGAGGCACGCATTGCCGATCTCGGCCGGGGTCCCGCCGATCCGGGCAAGGAGGAACGCACGTCGCTGGCGCGCGAGATTGCCAGCCTGCGCGAGGACGTGGACGGGTTGCGGCCGCCCGATATAGAGGCAGCGCTGGCCCCGCTACGCGCCGAACTCGACCGGCTTGCCGCCCGCACGTCCGATATGGGCGCGAGCGCCAGCATCGCGGACGATCCCGAACTGGCGGGCCAGCTCGCGGCATTGGAAGCCGAAATCCAGAACGTCACCCAGCTTGCCGCGACGAACATGCAGGCCATGTCCGGGGGCCTCGTCGAGTTCGATGTTCGTCAACGCGAACTCGAGGAACGCCTCGCCGCGCTCGACTCACGCCTCGGCAGCGTCGCAAGCGACGGCGCACGCCAGGATGCGGCCGCAGCCGAAGCTATGGCGCTCACGGTCAGTGCCGGACAGCTGCGCCGGGCGGTCGAACGCGGGCGGCCTTACGCGGAACCTCTGGCCAGGATCGAGGCCGCCAGCGCCGACACGCCGGCTTTGGCTGCGCTTGTGGCACGCCTTTCCGGGCAAGCTTCCGGCGGCGTCGCGACGCGCGAGGAACTGGCGTTCTCGTTTCCGGAAACGGCTGTTGCGATCCTGGACAACGCACCGACCGGCGCGGAGAGCGGCATCGTCGACCAGGTTCTCGAACGCGCGCAGAGGATCGTGCGGGTCCGGAGGGTCGGGACGGAGGCACCCCCGGATTCGCTCGACGGGCGGATCGCGCGGGCGGAGATCCGTCTTGAGGACGGAGACGTCGCCGGCGCGATCGCTGCGCTCGAGGGGCTGGAGGGCGCGAGCGCGGAGGCCGCTGCGCCCTGGCTGGCACGGGCCCGCGCGCATGTCGATGCGCGCGACGCTGCCGACGCAGTGGAGGACATTGCGCTCGAGCGACTGCAGGCCGTGAGCGGACGCTAGGCAATGCGCACATTCGTCTACATTGTCGAAGTCGCGCTCGTCATTGCCGTCGCTGTCTGGCTGGCGGACCGTCCGGGCGTCGTGATGATCGAGTGGCAGGGATACCGGATCGAGACGACCGTTGGGATCCTGGCGCTGTCGGTTTTCCTGTTCGCGGTCGGCGTCGCGGTCCTCTATGCCGTCTGGCGATGGCTGCGGCGACGGCCGGCGGAGTGGTCGCTCCGCCGCCGGGTGTCGCGCCACGATGCCGGCATGCGCGCGCTGTCGGACGGGCTCATTGCGATCGCGGCGGGCGACGCAGACGCGGCGCGCAAGCACACGCGCCGTGCCGGGTCGATGCTGGACCATGCGCCGATGACGCTGTTGCTTGAAGCTCAGACCGCGCAGATCGCGGGGGATGAACCGGCGGCCCGCCGGGCGTTTGAGAAGATGCTCGAAAACCCCGAGACAGAATTTCTCGGACTGCGCGGGCTGATCGTCGACGCCTTGCGCGAAAACGACGACGCGCGCGCCCTCTCCTATGCGCGCCGTGCCTATGCGCTCAAGCCGCGCACACCGTGGGTGCTCGACACGATGATCTCCGTGCACAGTCGGGCCGGCGAGTGGCGGGAGGCCCAGCGACTGGTCGAGGAAGCGCGCAAGGCGAAACGCGGTGACAGTGGTGCGGGGAACCGGCAGCAGGCTGCCCTTCTGACGGAGCGGGCGCGCGCCGCGCGTGAATCGGGTCAGCTTGCCGACGCATACGCCCAGGCCCGCAAGGCCAACGAGCTTGATCCGTCGCTGGTCCCGGCGAGCGTCCTCGTCGCGCGGATGGTGGCGGATGACGGGCGGGCGCGACGCGCCCGCAAGGTGCTCGAGCGGGCGTGGAGCCACAGCCCTCATACCGAGTTGTGGACGGCCTATCTTGACCTCCTCCCCGAGGGGACAGGGGCGCTCGAGCGGTTCAAGTCCGTCGAGGCGCTCACGAAACCCAATCGGTCGCACCCCGAAAGCCGCCTCGCGCTTGCGGAGGCTGCGCTCGACGCAAAGCTGTGGGGTGAGGCGCGCCAGCATCTCGACGCGATGATCGACGGCGATCCGACCGCACGCGTGTTCCAGTTGCGAGCGCGGCTTGCCGACGAGGACAGCGAAGACGCTTCCGAATCCCAGTCATGGCTCGAGAAGGCCGCCGCGGCCGATGCCGATCCTGCTTGGGTCTGCGGCGAATGCGGGACGGTCGCCGACGACTGGTCGGCGGTCTGCGGAAGCTGCGGTGCGTTTGCGACACTCGACTGGAAACGCCCGCCGCGCGTGCACCGTGCGGTGATGCCTCCGGTTCCGCCGCAAGAAGGTCGCGCCTCGGGCGAGGACGACGGTGCGGGTTCGGTCCCCCACGTTCCCGCCGCGCCCGGCGAGGCGCCCGCGGGACGCTAACGATTTCCTAACCCTGCGCGGGTCCAATGCGGCTTTCCCGATTCCTGTTAGAGGACGGCCGTCAGACGCTCCTGCGCGATGCACAAAACCTCTCCAGCCCTCCTTGTCGTCACGTACCACTATATTCGCGACCCGGAATCCGTCCGTTACCCCGGCATCCATCCGGTCTCGATGGACCGGTTGCGCGACGATCTAGAGCGGATGGGGAAGGCGGCAACATTCGCCACGCCCTCGGAGGCAGAGCTTTTTCTGAGGGGGCTGGCCGAGTTTGACGGCCCGCGGGTGCTCGTGACGTTTGACGACGGGCTCATCGACCACTGGCACGCCGCGCGCGACGTTCTCGAGCCGCGCGGGATCAAGGCCGCTTTCTTCGTATCGAGCCGTCCAATGGCCGACCGGCGCGCGTTGCTGGTGAACAAGCTCCAATATGTCAGGTCGATCACGCCGCCCGAAATTTTCCGAAGGCACTTCTACGATCATGTTCCGCCGGAAGCGGGATTGCTCGCGCGTCAGCCGGCGTTCCGAAAAAAGGCATGTGACGTCTACATCCACGATCACGAGGAAGACGCCTGCGTGAAGTACCTCGCGAACTTCTCCCTCGGCTTTGACGACACGGAGCATCTGGTCGACGAACTGCTCGCGCACCGGTCGATCGACGAGGGCGAACTGTGCGAGGCACTTTATATGAGACCCGACCACCTGCGGCGCCTTCATGCGGACGGCCACCTCATTGCCTGCCATGGCCACACCCACCGGCCACTCGGCGCCATGCGCGATGCGGAGATGGATGCGGATGTGTCCGCCTGCCAGGAGGCCCTGCACTGGATCCTGGGTGAGCGTCCGGGCTGGATTTCGTTCCCCTACGGGCGCGGCGATGCGATCCCGCGGGATCCGGGGCGTCTATGCGACATGTTCGGTTTCCGCGTGGCCCTGACCCTGTCGCCTGACTGGAACCTGCCGGGTCAGGATCCGCTCCGGGTGCGCCGGGTCACGGAAAACCAGTACACCGCGCTCTTGGAAAACGTTCCGCACGTTTCCGGTATCGGCGAGAGGAGAGTGGCATGAAGGCCATCTGCACCAACCCGATCTTTGTCGGCGGATACTTCAAGTCGGGGACGTCACTCCTGCGCGCCCTGCTGGGCCAGCACCCGGACGTCGCGTCGGGGCTTGAGACCCACTGGTTCGCGATCGACCCGCGCGGCGGTACGGGGCGTCATGACGAACCCCTGGGCCAGACCATCGACCGGCTTGCCGCCTTCTTCGATCTCGACGCCGCTGCGATCTCGGCTGCGACCGCGCAGACGTCGACCGGGGAAGCCTTCCTCGATGCGCTGATGCAACTCCACCTCGAGGCGCAGGGAAAAACCCGCTGGGCTGAAAAGACACCGGACAACATTCTCCATGTCGACCGGGTGTTCGACCACTGGCCGGACGCGCGCTTCCTGCACATCCTGCGTGATCCGCGCGACGTGTACGTTTCGCTCGCGAATTGCGGCAAGGGCGGTGCACCGGACGACTTCGCCGCGTCCTGGAGCACGTGGATCGCGAAGGGCGAGGCTGCAGCGCAGGCCCACGGGTCCGGGAGGTTCCGCACGGTTCTCTACGCGGATCTCGTGAACCGGCCCGAGACGGTCATGCGCGGCCTTTCCGGCTTCCTGGGCCTGGGATGGGACCCGGCACTCGCCAGCTTCGAGGGGCGGCGGGACGAGTACGAGCTTGTCCTGCGAACCACGGGCAAACGCAGCACGACACTCGAAAGCCTGTCGCGTCCGCTGTTCAACGACCGTGTCGGCGTCTGGCGGCGCGACCTGCCGCCGGATCTCGCGCGGGCGCTCGTGGTGGCACTGGAGCGCAGCGGCGGCTGGGCGGCCTATCGCCGGCTTTGTGACGCGTGGTCCGTTGACGGCCTGTCCGAAGCGGGCTGACCGTCCGGGGACGCCGTCCTCCAAAAGACTTCCTTAACCAAATTCGCGTTCAATCCTCACTCTGGTTAACCGCCACCCGCGCGTGCGGCTAGTGAAGGATGTCCATGACCGGCTCCAGCCTCTATCAGAAGAACCTCGTGGCACTCGAGTCCGCGTTGCCGGGTATCGCCCGCATGGCGCGGGAATCTGCCGGAACGATCACCACGGCCGTTGGCGAAGCTGACGGGCCCGCCACCGACATCGATCTCGGCGGTGGCCGGCTGTACAATCGGCCGGCGCCAGACTTCGCACGCGAGCAGGTGGCGTCGTGGCTGCAGCGGCCGGACCGTGTCCTCGTCAACCGGCCGACACCGGAATCCCTGAAGGATATCTGTACGCGCTCTCTGGTCGAGCGCCTTTCGGATGTCACAGGTGATTCCCTCAGCGCGGTTCCGCCGAAATCACAGTCCGGCCTGCTCGTCGTCGTGGGCCTCGGGCTCGGCCACCATGTCCGCGAATTGCTGGAACATCTCACGCCCCGCCATGTTGTCGTCATCGAGCCGATCGAGGAATTCGTGCTGCACAGCCTCCGGGCGCTCGATTGGGCCGAGCTCGTTACAACCTGCCGGGAGCGCGGCACCAGCATCGACGTGATCGCGAATTTCGATCCGCGCGCGGTACAGACCGAGCTTGAAGCCCTGATCGGGAGGTTCGGCGCGGCCTGCATGGATGGCGCCTACTCCTTCATGCACTACCAGACCGATGCCACCCGCGACATTGCACGCGGGTTTCGCGAGCTGGCGGGCATGAAATCGATCCTGCAGGGGTACTACGAGGACGAGAAGCTGATGATCGAGAACACGATCGCCAATGTGTCCGGCGACGAGTTCTGGCTGATCGACGGCACGTTCTGTGCCCCGCACGACCTGCCGGCGATCATTGTCGGCTCCGGTCCGTCACTGGATGACTCGCTGGAAGCCCTGCGCCGTGTCCAGAACCGGGCCGTCATTTTCTGCGCGGGCTCCGCGCTGCAGAGCCTCCTGGCGGCTGGCATCCGCCCCGACTTCCAGGTCGAGAAGGAAAACAACGAGGTCACCGAAGCGCGCATTATGCACATCTTCGAGCGTGCGGATGTCGACGGGGATCGCTTCGACGTGAGCCTGATCGGCTCGGCGACCGTCAAGCCCGGTGTGGTTGGCCTGTTCCGGGACGCCCTCCTTTTCCACCGTGACATGCTGAGCTCCACGAGGATGTTCGGCGCCGAGTTCAACCCGGTGATCGGGACCGGCCCCTTCTCCGCCAACACGGCTGTCGCCGCCGCGACAGTGCTCGGATTTCGCCGCATGTATTTCTTCGGCTGCGATTGCGGGTCCGTGGATCAGGACCAGCACCATGCGCGCGAGACCGTCTATCA
>JAEPNS010000152.1 GCA_017643325.1 Alphaproteobacteria bacterium
CTTCGGCCTCGATGCAGGCGATCCGGCCTTCTGGAACAAGGGGCTTGGCGTGATTTCCGGTCTCATCGACGAGCTCGAGGCGCTCGAGGCCTGATGTCGGACGACGATCGTCTCCCGGAAGACCGACCATCGGTCCGTGGTCGGGTCGGACGCTACGGGCGCGTCGGCGCGGCTGTCGGCGGCGCGGCAATGCGCATGGCTGGCAGCCGCTACCTCGGTCGCGAGGCCGACCACGAACGCAACGCTGCCGATCTCAAGGCTGCGCTGGGAGGCCTGAAGGGCCCGCTGATGAAGGCGGCGCAGATCCTGGCGACCATTCCTGACGCACTCCCGGAGGACTATGCCCGGGAACTGGCCGAGCTTCAGTCGAATGCGCCCCCGATGGGCTGGTCGTTCGTACGTCGGAGGATGTCCGCAGAACTCGGCCCGGATTGGCAGACGAATTTCGCAGACTTCCCGCGGGAGGCTGAGAAAGCAGCATCGCTCGGCCAGGTTCACAAGGCGACCTCCCTGGACGGCCAGACACTCGCCTGCAAACTTCAGTATCCCGACATGGCGTCGATCGTTTCGGCCGATCTCAACCAGCTCCGGCTTGCCTTCGCGGTCTACCGGCGGACAAACCCCGCGATCGACCCGACCCAGATCCACGCCGAACTGTCCGAGCGGCTCCTCGAGGAGTTGGACTACGACCGTGAGGCTCGGCACACGCGCCTGTATGGGCGGATGCTCGCGGACGAGCCGGGCGTGTGCGTGCCGCCGGTCCATGACGACCTGTCCACGACGCGGCTCCTGACAACGGGTTGGATCGGGGGCGAGCCGATGGCCGAGTTTGCGGCCCGCGCCGATATGCGCGCGCGTGAAGCGGCAGCCTTGAACATGTTCCGTGCGTGGTACGTCCCATTCTATGGCTATGGCGTGATTCACGGCGATCCACACCTGGGAAATTATTCGGTCAACGACGACGCGTCCGTGAACGTCTACGATTTCGGCTGTATCCGCGTGTTTCGCCCGCAATTCGTTGAGGGGGTGATCGAGCTCTATCATGCCTTGCGCGAAGGCGACCGGGACCGGGCCGCCCATGCCTACGCACGCTGGGGTTTCGAGGATATTTCGAACCAACTTCTGGACACGCTGAATATCTGGGCCGGCTTTCTGTACAAGCCGCTGATGGAAGACAAGGTGCAGCGGATCCAGGAGTCGGACTCCGGCACCTACGGCGCCAGCGTTGCCCACAAGGTGCACGAGGAACTGAAGAGAATCGGCGGGGTGACACCGCCGCGCGAGTTCGTGCTGATGGATCGCGCCGCGATCGGGCTGGGTTCGGTGTTCCTGAGGCTGCGCGCGGAGCTGAACTGGCACAGGGTCTTCCACGAACTGATCGACGGCTTCGATCCTGAAACACTCCAGACACGGCAGGCGGCGGTGCTCGAAACCGAGGGCCTGGCGGCTCCAGCCTGAAGCGCCTCACGACAACGTTGATTGTGCGTTTGGCCTGTGCCCGTGGTTTACATGGTCCACGCGAGAGACCGGGTGTGTTTGCGCCGGGTGGCGGCGAAGGGTAGATCGCGCGCCAATAAATCACCCGGTGCCGTCCACACGGGTCGGTCCCCCCGACCTGCAGACCGAGCCAGCTCACACGCCGCTTGGGTTATCCCGCCTGTTCGGGTGATTTCCTGTCACGCCCGTCGAGTGGTGCGAACATTTCTGTGAGAGGTTCCGTCTCGCGCGCGTCCAGCCACGCCAGCGCGGCTTCGGGGTTCGTGAAGAGCTTGTAGTCGACGTCCTCCGCAGGATCGCTGTCGAAAAGCGCTTTCCACAAGGGCATGATGATGCGGGCGTCCATCGAGCCATCGACCATGATTGCGCCCGCGCTGCGGCGAATCCCCGCCTTCGCGTACTTTTCGACCAGCTCCTGCTTGATCCGCGCCAGTTCGTCGGGCCCCAGTTCGGATAGTGCGACGGTGCGATCGAATACGAGCAGGCTGCGGTATTCGATGTTGCGATCCGCGCGCGCCGCAATTGTGCTTGCCGCGTTGATCACCTCGTCCATCTCGATACGACCGATGTACCGGTAAACGAGAAGCCTCTGGCTGTCGTCCACGTAAGTGTTGACGGTCATGTTGGCCCCCGGGTCCGATTGCGTCCGCTCCAGCGGCGATAAGCCAACTCACGACTGCCGCGCGATCCACTTCCGAATCCGGCAATTCGGCGGACGATGTTTGCCAACTGCAAAGACATCCTTCGATGTGATCGATAATATCGGATAAGGCCTTTCCAGGGAGACTTTGTTGATGTCTTGCGTACCATTGCACCGGTCAGGGCGAGCGGCGTGTTTGTTTTGCATCGCGATGATGTGCTTCCTGGCAATCGGCTTGTCCGGTGCCCGGGCGGCTCCGGAGCTCGATAACGACCTCCTTGTGGCGTCCCTGTTCCGCAGCCCGGATGCGATCGAAAAGTTGCTCCGCGCAGGGGCAGACCCCAACGTCAAGGACGAAAACGGTGTCACGCCCCTGATCAATGTTGCGGCACGTGGCAATCGGCGCGCGGTTCAACTCCTGCTTGATGCCGGCGCGCGTATCGACGAGGACGGGCGCAACGGTTGTACGCCGCTCACCTGGGCGGCGCGCAACGGCTGGGAACAGGTCGTGGAAATTCTGGTGGCGCGCGGTGCGGATATCGACCATCGCGACAAGGCCGGGATGACGCCCCTGATGCGCGCATCTTGGAACGGGCAGGTGGCCGCCGTCGGCAAGCTGCTGGAACTCGGTGCCGATGTATCCGTCACCGACAACAACGGTTTTTCCGCTCTTGGATACGCCCTTGCCGGGCGTCATCCCGTCGTGGTTGCCTTTCTCAAGCGTGCTGGAGGGGAGAGCCAATTTTCCGAAGCCAGCGCGGCGGCTGCCAAGATCGACGCCATACCCTACGTCGTCTGTGCTCTCGCCGAACGCCCCTGACGCAAAGGCGCGACCGTGCTAGCAATCTGGTGCGGACTCGCGTCCAGATTCCATCTGGAGCCGGGCTTCGCGCATCCGCATCGGCATCTTGTCAATCGTCTCGAACAGATCCTGGAGCGGAATTGCGGAGGCGCGACGCATCTTCACACCTCCGTCCTTGCCGATGAGCAGCACCGCCGTCTTGTTGTCTTCGATCCCGTAACGCTGACGCAATGTGGCTGCCTTGAGGGCCATGGACGGCGCACCTTCGATCATCACGTCACTGCCGATCACCTCAACGACGACCATGTCGCGCGCGCGCATGCACGCACGCGTGCCCGACAGGATACGGATCTGTTCCCCGGCCACCGGGTCAGATCTGGACGGCGCAAAAACCGCGAGCGGCCGGTTTGTCCATAGGTACTCCGACAGATCTTCCGACTGGGCATGAGAGGGACCGGTCATTGAAATCACCCCCAGCAGGAATGCCAAAACCAGGTGGACTCGCGATGTCATTGTGCGGACGGGCGGGACCCGAGAAGCCGCGCCAGGTTTGCGCGTGCGTTCCGGTTGCCGCTGCGTGCCGCTTCCTCGTACCAGTAGATCGCGATGTCGAGGTCGGGCGCGACACCGCGACCGTGCTCGTAGAGCCGCCCCAGGTTGTTCTGTGCACGGCCCAGACCCTGTTCGGCCGCTTTCAGGTACCAGTCGAACGCGGCCTCAATATCCCGTTCGACTCCTCTTCCGTTCTCGAGGCCGTTCGCCAGAAAGAGTTGCGCGCCGGCATGCCCGCTTCGTGCCGCACGTGCGAACCAGTCCATCGCCCGGACACGGTCGATTCCAACACCCTGGCCAAAATTGTACAGGAGCCCCATCCCGAATTGCGCCTTCGCGTTGCCCAACTGCGCGAGCGGGTCCCACTGATCGTGAGCGCCGGTGTAGTCCGCGCGGTTGTAGGCCGAGAGTCCTGCTTCGAAATCGCGGGCTTCGGCGAGCGCTGCGTGCGTGTAAAGAACACATGCGAAGCAAAGTGATGCCAGTCGTTTGCCCATCGAACCTGTTTCCTGGTGTTACGTTGGGTCATACGCTGTGAAGACTCTGGCGGATCAGCCTTATCGCTGGCCGTCAATCCAGGAGCGTCATGAGGTCATCCGATTCCGCGACATCGAGCCACGCGAGCGCCGGCCCGATGTCGATGAAAAAGCGATAGTGCATCTGTGCGTGGGTGTCAGAATCGCAGATCGCTTTCCAGAGAGGTTTGACGGTCTCGGCCTCGAGTGTGTCATCGACAACGACCGCACCTGTCCCGCGGGCGAATCCCGTCTTGTCCTGTGCCGAGTTCATCGTGGCCGCGATCCGGTCCATGTCTTCGTCCTCCAGCGGCGTGAGATCGGTCGACGGATCAAACACCAACAGGAAGCAGTAGCTGACCCCCCTTTTCGCCTCGGCAGCCGTCTCGACGATCGCGTCAACGACTTCTGCACAGCTGATGGCTGCGGAAAAGCGGTACGCGAGAAGCTGCGCTCGATCGTCGGTGAGATAGTGAACCGGCACCTCGTACCTCTCCGCAGGCGGAATATCGAACGGAGAATAAGGCACGTGAAATTCTATTTAAAGGCGATCATTCAGACGAACGCGAGCACCAGCCCACAATGCTCGCGAAGACTGCTCCCGCCTGGGCTGTGAAGATGATCCATGCGAGCGGCAGGTGCGTGGTGTGCGGCAATGCGCCGACCAGCAAGGTGGTCACGGCCGCCATGCCGTATTGCATCAGTCCGTTCATTGCGGCGGCGGTGCCGGCATAGTGCGGGCGGACGCTGACGGCGGCAGCCATGACGGCTGGAAAGGTCATCGAGAGGCCGACATTGAAGACGAAGATGGGGGCCGTGGCTGCCACGGGCGTGAAGACCCCTGCGAGCGGCAATGCGAGGTAGATCGATGCGCCCAGCATGCCGATGGCCGTGCCCAGGACAATCATGCGATTGACGCCGATGCGTCCTGTGAGCCAGATCGCCGTGCCATAGCCGCAGAAGGCGCCGGACGTTCCGAGCATCATCAGGAGACCGAACGTGTCGGGAGCGACGCCGTAGCTGTTGATGAGCACCACCGGCACCCCAGCAAACCACGCAAAGATCGCGCCGCCGATAAAGCCGATATTGAGGTTGTAGGCGACGAATGCGCGGTTGCGCACAAGGACGGCATACCCGCCGACCAGGGCGCGGAGGTTCTCAAACAGGCTCGCCCGTCCGGCTTCGCTGGTTTCCGCCATACGCAGGGCGCAGTACGCGAAGAGGATCGCGCCGAGCCCCGCGAGAAACACGAACGATGCCTGCCACCCGTACCGGGTGTGGAGGAAGCCACCAATCGCGGGCGCCGTGGCGGGGGCGAACACCATCACCGTGGAGATGATTGCCAGCGCACGCGCCGCATTTTCCCGGTCGAACAGGTCGCGAACGATCGATCGCACCATCACGATTGAGCCGGCAGCGCCAATTCCCTGCAGGATGCGCGCGGCGAGCAGCATCGTGATCGATGTCGACACGGCGCACAGCAGGCTTGCAACGACATACACGGCGAGTCCGAAAAGCAGCGTCGGGCGCCGCCCGAACCGGTCCGAGAAACCGCCGTAGAAGAACTGGGCGAGCGCATACGCGATCAGAAAGGCGATGAGCGTTCCCTGGACCTGGAAGATCGAGACCGCGAATGCGTCCGCGATGTCCGGGATCGAGGGCAGGAATAGGTTATAGGCGATCGCGCTGCTTGAGATCAGCACCGTCAGGAGCGGGATTCTGGGAGGTGATCGTCTGATGGGATTGCCGCCTTGATGAGTCGAGCCCGGTTTTTACGCCGCGCGGTCCCCTCGCGTCACCCGGCAGCGTCGGAAGTCGGCTTGCCCAGAAGTGTCGCGCGTTGCATATTCCGCGGCTCTGGCGTTCGATGGACGTCCCGCCCGGCTATTCGATGGGGCCAAAGCCGGATTCCGAATTTCGAGAACGAACCGAGGTTCTTTTTGCCATGAAGATCGCTATTGCCAAGGAGCGACGTCCGAACGAACGACGCGTCGCGGCCACACCGGATACGATCAAGCGCTACCTGCAATGGGGCTTCGATGTTTCAATCGAGTCCGGCGCAGGCGAAGGCGCGGCGATTTCCGACGACGACTATCGCGACGCGGGGGCAACCGTTGCGGCGACGCGTGCGGAAGCGCTGGCAGATGCCGATATCGTGCTCAAGGTTCAACGGCCGCAGGCGGGCAGCGATGATGACGGCCTCGAGGGTATTCCCGATGGTGCTTTCCTCATCGCGCTCCTCAACCCGTATGGCGATCGCGAAAGCGTCGATGCCCTGGCGGAGCACAACATTGTCGGTTTTTCCATGGAGATGCTGCCGCGTATCTCGCGCGCGCAATCCATGGACGTCCTCAGTTCCCAATCGAACCTGACCGGCTACAAGGCGGTCATCGACGCGGCCGCGAATTACGGGCGGGGGATGCCGATGCTGATGACGGCTGCGGGCCGCATCAACCCCGCCAAGGTGTTCGTCATGGGCGCGGGTGTTGCAGGCCTGCAGGCGATTGCGACGGCGCGCCGGCTCGGCGCGATCGTGTCGGCGACCGATGTGCGTGCGGCGGTGAAAGAAGAGGTCGAAAGTCTTGGCGCGTCCTTTGTGATGGTCGAACTCGACGAGGGCGACACCGGCGCGACCGAGGGCGGCTACGCGAAGGAAATGTCCGAGGACTACAAGCGTCGCCAGGCCGAGCTCGTGGCGGAACACGTCAAGGAACAGGACATTGTCATCACGACGGCCCTGATCCCGGGGCGGCCCGCACCGAAGCTGATCGACGATGAGATGATCGCGTCGATGAAGGCCGGCTCGGTCATTGTCGATATCGCGGCGGAGCAGGGTGGCAACACGACCCAGACCAAGCCGGGTGAAACGCACGTCACCGAAAATGGTGTCACGATCCTCGCAGAACTTAATCTGCCGTCGCAGCTCGCGACGGACACGTCCGCGCTGTATTCGCGCAACCTTATGAACTTCATCGAGTTGATGGTCGACCAGGACGAGAAGAAGATTACGGTCGACTGGGAAGACGAGATCATCGTCGGCACCTGCCTGACGCGCGACGGCAAGGTCGTTCATCCGGCCCTTCTGCCCAAGGAGGAAAAGCCGGCCGAGGAGGCAACTGCCGAAGCGGCGTCCGGGGACGAGGCCGCCGACACCGATTCTTCCGAAAAGGGAGCCTGATCCATGGAGCCGTCAAAACTCGCCGACAACGCGGCGCAGATCGCAACCGATGCGCAGGCAATCGCGGAACGCGCCGCCACACTCGCGCAGGACGCGACCCAGCTCGCGCTGACCCAGACCGCTGGCGGGGGCGACCCGTTCGTGTTCCTGTTCACGGTGTTCATCCTTGCCGTTTTCGTCGGCTACTACGTGGTCTGGAGCGTCACGCCGGCACTGCATTCGCCGCTGATGGCGGTCACCAATGCGATTTCGTCGGTGATCATCGTCGGTGCACTGATTGCGGCCGGCCCGGACGACTGGAACCTTTCGAAGATCTTCGGGTTTATCGCCGTCGTTCTGGCGTCGGTAAACATTTTCGGCGGATTCATCGTGTCCCAGCGCATGCTGGCGATGTTCAAGGCCAAGAAATAGCAGGGCGCCCGACATGTC
>JAEPNS010000153.1:0-3141 GCA_017643325.1 Alphaproteobacteria bacterium
GCCCCGGCGGGAAAGATTGTTCTCCAGCGTCACGGATGAGAGTTTGCATGGCGATTGCGTCTGCCTCGTTCGTCATTCCTGCGAAAGCAGTAATCCATTAACGCCAATGCCTTACCGGGCAACCGCCTGAGTCAATGGACCCCTGCTTTCGCAGGGGTGACGATTGAGGGAGGCATGACCGGACGCTGGTACCTGAACAACACGACGACACAATCCAGAGCCATCACACCTGCTCCGGATGGCTCCGAAATATGATCTTCGGGCGGTTCTTTAGACGCAGACCCGCTCCCCCGTCAGGCGGTTCCACTCGCGCCCGTCCGCGTCGTGCCAGCCCTCGTAGATCTCGCCCAGCCCGGCATAGTCGACATTCGGCGGGACATACGACTGTCCCTCGTCGTCCGCGCACAGAAGACGGAACTCGAAGCTCACCCGCGTCCGGCCCGACATGTTCACGGCGCTGGCGTGGAGCTGCTGCCCGGCAAACACCATCACGTCACCGATCTCCAGCGGCGGTGCGAAGGCACCTTCGGCGCTGACCGAGGCGCGGATCGTCGGGGGCAGCGCGATGCCCGCGCGGTTCTGCCAGGCGTCATAGCCGCGCGAGGTGTTGGCCACGGTCTTTCGGAAGTAGCGCGGATAGATGCGCAGCGTCGCGTCGGGGTCGAGCCGGCGGATCGGGCCCCACAGGTTGATCTGGTGCCGGGGCGAGCCGTACCAGGTGTCACGATGCGCGGCGAGCGCGCCCGAGTTCGCCGTGCGGTAGACCCCGCGCCCGCCGTGCTCGGCCGGGAACATCAGTCGCATGCCCGGCCATTCCCACAGCGTGCGCGACCGGTCGAGGCCGAGGTCCGCGATGATCGCGCCGACGGCATCCGGAACGCGCGGATCCCCGTAGAGCGCGTCATAGGCCGCATCGGACCGCGCCTTCATCGCCGCAAAGTCGAAACCCTCGTGCAGGCGTTCGAGATCGACCCCGTCGAACCTCGCGCCGATCACCTCGTCCATGATCGCCAGCAGCGGCGGCAGCGACGGGAGCGCCCGCAGGGCCAACACGTCGCCGGACAACACGGCCTCGCGGTCCAGCACGAACCCGGGCCGGTGTACGACGTCGTGCAGGGTCGCGTCGGTGTCCGCGTCCATCGGTGTCAGGCCGGCGGGGCCATCCGCGTCGCGGGCTGCGCGCATGCGATCGCGGATTTCGAGTTCCCCGGCATCGATCCGGCTCGCGATCCGGGCCTCGATCGTGTCGACGAGGTCGCTTGCGTCGAAGGCATATCCCAGCCGGTTCGCGACAGCCGTGATCGAGGCCGGCGTGAGGGCGGCCTGACCGACTTCGACCATCAGCTCTTCGGTCTGCGCGACGTCGCGGATGAACTCGACCACCCGTTCGCGGGCAAGACCGTCCAGAAATCCCGCAACCAGATCGCGTTCCGGCGCCGACATGGCCGTCAGGCAGGTTCGCGCTTGCGGAACCAGTCCGGCAGGTCCTCCTCGGCGGTGCCGGAGAAGATGCACTGCTTGATCTTCCGCGCCTCGTCGGCGGTAACCGTGCCTACGGCATTGGCGGCATCGGTGCCCGACGTGAAGGCCGGTGGCGGCGCAAAGCAGTCCGCGCAGCGGCGCTTCTGAAGTTTGAGCGGCGGCTCACCCTTGATGGACTCGACCAGCTCGATGGCCTTGCGCACATCCGCCTCCTCGCCCGTGACCGAGAGCACGATGGTGCCCTCCGAGCCGGACACTCCGCCGCCGCCGACATGCACGGCATGCAGCCCGAAAAGGATGTCGAAGGCCTGGATCTCGGTGATCACCTTGCCGTTCATGATCGGCAGCATCCCGATCTTGGTGCCGTAGAAATAGTCGGCCTTGGCGTGGCCGAGCTCCTGCGAGGCGGCGCGCACCGACGGGACCAGCTTCTCCAGCCCGACCGGCACGATCAGCGGGATGCCGGTGCCGCAGATCGCGCCGTAGGCCCAGCCGATGGTGCCGGCCGCGTGGTGGGCGTTGAACACGCCCGCGTTGAACTCCGCGTCAACGGCGTTGGCGCCCTTGATGAACAGGGATTTGTCGTCCCAGCCCGCCAGCGTCTCCTCCATCGTCGGCACCGGCGGGACGGGCCTGCCCTCGACGAGGCGCAGCATCGCCGGCTTTTCCTCGGGCTGGGTCTGGCACAGCGTGCCGTTGATGACCTGGCCGGACACGTACCGGTCGCGCGTGTCCATCTCGCCCATGATCTCCTCGGCCACGTAGACATTGGTCGAGCCGTGGCTGATCACGATCTGCGCATGCTCCAGCGCATACGCGACCTCCGGCAGCGCGGCGACCGCCTTGCCGATCAGGCGTTTGGATTCCCAGGGGGTGAAGCCGAAAACGGCGCGCATGGTCCTTCTCCGCATGACTGTCATGTGGCCAGGACACTAGCAAACGCGCCCCGGCGGGTGCATCCCCGGGCGAACGCCGTATCGTCGGCGCGCGTGCGTCATGCTATGTGCAGGGACGGAGTTCGCCGCAGAGCGGGCCGCACTTCATGTCGGGGGGAACAGATGCCGGATTCGATCCTCGTTCGCGGCAACGACTATGAGTTCACGCTGGAGATGGCGGGCACCTATGCGGGCACCGAGATCCGCTACGAGCCGGGCGTGCTGGAAGAAATCTACGCGAAGGTGCTGAACAACCAGCCCTTCCAGGCCTGCGAGTTCTCGCTGTCGAACTACACGATGATGCGCGACCGGGGCGCGGGCGACTGGCTGACGGCGATCCCCGTCTTCGCCAACCGGGACTTCCGCCACAGCATCATCTGGGTGCGAAAGGACAGCGAGCTGGACTCGGCCGAGCAGCTCGCGGGCCGGCGCGTCGGCGTGCGCGACTACACCATGACCGCGGCCGTCTGGCTGCGCGGCACCCTGCTCGACGAATACGACACCGACTGGCGCGACATCGACTGGTACGCCAATGCTGAGCAGCGCTTCCCCGCGCTGGAGGGCGTGCCGCTGACGCTGTTGGACGACGACCCCGAGACCATGCTGCTGGAGGGCCGGCTCGACGCGTTCATCTCGCCGCGCCCGCGCGACCTGATGCAGAAACCGCCGGACGAACGCGAGCTGCGCCCGATCGTCCGCGACGTGCAGGCGGTCGAGCGGGAGT
>JAEPNS010000153.1:3151-7591 GCA_017643325.1 Alphaproteobacteria bacterium
GCGCACCGGGATCTACCCGATCAACCACACGGTGGTGCTGCGCCGCGAGCTGCTGGAGGACTTCCCCGATGCGCCGCGGGCGATCTTCGAGGCGTATTGCGCGGGCAAGGCGCGCGCGCTGAAACGCCGGATCGGCACGACCTTCGTGCCCTGGGGCAAGGAGTACTGGTCGGATACCATGGCGCTGTTCGGCGGCGACCCCTTCCCCATGGGGCTTACGGAGTCCAACCGCAAGAATGTCGGCACGCTGCTGCGCTACCTGCACGAGCAGAAACTGATCTCGGAGCTGCCCGGGATCGACGATTTGTTCCTAGATGGAACAAAAGACTTCGTTGAAGGCTGAATTAAATGTCTGAAATCCCAAATTTTGACTACATCATCATCGGCTCCGGCAGCGCGGGCAGCGTGCTCGCGAACCGTCTGACGGAGTCCGGCCGGCACAAGGTGCTGCTGCTGGAGGCCGGGGTGGAGGACCGCAACATCTGGATCCACATCCCGCTGGGCTACGGCAAGACCTTCACCGATGCGGCCGTCAACTGGCTCTACTCGACGACGCCGAACAAGGACTTCGTAAACAAGCGCGTGCCGCAGCCGCGCGGCAAGGTGCTGGGCGGCACCAGCTCGATCAACGGCATGGTCTACATCCGCGGCCATCGCGCCGACTACGACCACTGGCGCCAGCTCGACAACCCGGGCTGGAGCTACGAGGACGTCCTTCCCTACTTCCGCAAGGCCGAGCACCAGGAGCGCGGCGAGGACGAGTTTCACGGGGTCGGCGGGCCGCTCAACGTCTCGGATGTCTACGAGAAAATCCCGCTGGCCGAAGCCTTCATCGAAGCCGCCGTCGCTGCCGGGCATCCGCGCAACGACGACTTCAACGGCGCCGAGCAGGCCGGCTTCGGCTACAAGCAGTGGACCATCAAGAACGGGCGACGCTGGTCGACGGCCGTCGCCTACCTGAAGCCCGCGCGCAAGCGTTCGAACCTCACGGTGGAGACCGAGGCCCACGCCACGCGGCTCCTGTTCGACGGACGCCGCGTCACGGGCGTGGAGTTCAGCCAGCGCGGCAAGATCCGCTCCGTCCACGCAGGGCGCGAGGTGATCGTCTCGGGCGGCGCGATCAATTCGCCGCAGCTGCTCCAGCTGTCCGGCCTCGGCCCGGCAGCCCTGCTGCGCGAGCACGGCATCGAGGTGGTCGCCGACATGCCGGGCGTGGGATCGAACCTGCAGGACCATATCAACGGCCCGATGATGTTCCGGCTGAACCGGCCGATGGGAGCAAACGACATCGTGAACTCGTTCACGACGCGCATGCTTGCCGGCGCGCGCTATGCCTTTACGCGCAAGGGCTACCTCGCCATGGGGGTGTCGTTCGCCGGCGGCTTCTTCAGCGTCGACCCGGAAGCGGTCTCGCCCGACATCCAGTCGCAGCTCATGATGGTCAGCACCCCGGAAGCCGGCGACCTGCCGCATCCCTTCTCCGGCGCAACCATCGTGAATGCGCTGCTGCGCCCCGAAAGCCGGGGCCACGTGAACATCGTCTCGTCCGACCCGTTCACCGCGCCGGACATCCAGCCGAACTACCTGTCCACGCAGAAGGACCGGGACATCCTCGTCGGCGCAATCAAGATGATGCGCGAGATCACCCGGCAGCCCAGCTTCCAGGCCTTCATCACCGAAGAGCACGACCCCGGCGATGACTGCCGCACCGACGACGAGATCCTCGACTACCTGCTGCGCCGGGGCCGCACGAGCTATCACCCGACCAGCACCTGCAAGATGGGCACCGACCCGATGGCGGTCGTCGACGCCCGGCTGCGCGTCCACGGCTTCGAGGGCTTGCGGGTGGCCGATGCCTCGATCATGCCCACCCTCGTGTCAGGGAACACCAACGCGCCGTCGATCATGATCGGCGAGAAGGCCGCCGACATGGTGCTGGAGGACGCGGCCTGACCGGTTCGAATGCTGAACGAAACCGCGCCCGGTTCGCGCATTTGCAACGCGGTTGCGCCATACTGCGTGAAATCCAAACGGGGGAAGTCTCAACATGCTGATCGTCGATTCACAGGTGCACATCTGGATCAACACCCAGATGGCGCCGATCCATCGCCAGGACCTGAACTTCACGGCCGAGGACCTGCTCGCCGAAATGGAGGAGGCCGGCGTCGACCGGGTGGTCCTGCATCCGCCGGGTGTGGTCCCGAACGGCAACGAGGTCGCGATCGCGGCGGCCAACCGCTACCCGGACAAGTTCCGGGTGCTTGGCTGGATCCAGCCGGACCTGCCGGAGATCGGCGCCGGCAAGCTCGAGGGCTGGATGGACACGCCGGGCATGGCGGGCCTGCGCTACCTGTTCATCGCGCCGGGCCGGGAAAACTGGCCGCATGACGGGACGATGGACTGGATCCTGCCGGTCGCGAACGAGCAGAAAATTCCCTTCGGCCTGCTCGCCCACGCCTTCCTGCCGACCGTGGGCGAATGGGCCGAGAAGTACCCGGATATCCCCTTCCTCATCGACCATCTGGGCGCCAACCCGTTCAAGCCGGGCGTGGAATCCTTCGAGACGCTGCCGGAGCTGTTGAAGCTCGCGAAACACCCGAACGTCGCGGTGAAGATGTCGGGTGCCAACGGCAATTCCGGCGCGGCCTACCCGCACACGGACATCCACGATCACCTCCAGCAGATCTTCGACTCATTCGGGCCGGACCGCTGCTTCTGGGGCACCGACCTGTCACGAATGAAGTGCAGCTACAGGGAATGCGTGACGCTGTTCACCGAGGAACTGCCCTGGCTCAAGGGGCGCGACCTCGAGCTCGTGATGGGCGAGGCGCTGTGCAAGTGGATCGGCTGGGACCTGCCGTAGGGGAAGCATTGCATGTCGACGATTTCGAGCATCGAGGATCTTGAAGCGATCTACGGAACCCCGGTCGAAACGTCGCTGGTCAAGGAGGTCGACCGGATCACGCCGCACTACAGGACGATGATCGAGGCCTCACCCTTCGTGGCGCTCGCCACGTCGGGGCCGGAAGGCCTCGACTGCTCGCCGCGCGGCGACATGGCCGGCTTTGTGCGCATCCACGACGACCGGACCGTGATGATCCCGGATCGCAAAGGAAACAACCGGGTCGATTCCCTGCGCAACATCGTGCGCGACCCCCGGGTGGCACTGCTGTTCCTGTTGCCGGGCAGCGGAAACACGCTGCGGATCAACGGCCGCGCGCACCTGTCCGTCGCTCCCGACCTGCTGGAGAGTTTTGCTGTCAAGGAACAGGCACCCCGCTCGGTGATCGTGATCGAGGTCGACGCGGTCTATTTCCAGTGTGCCCGCGCCATCGTGCGTTCCGAACTCTGGAATCCCGACAGGCACATCCCGGCGGACGCGCTACCCACGGCCGGGCAGATCATTGCCGATCTGACGGAGAACCGACTCGGCGGCGAGGATTACGACTTGGCGTGGCCCGAACGGGCTAAGGCCAGCCTCTGGTAGAACGCGCATTCGGACAGGAACAATCAGGCCCCGGGCGCGTTACCGGACCAGACGATGGCGAATTCCAACAAAAAACGGAGCCGTCCAAGATGGATATCATTCGACTGATCATTGCGATCCTGCTCCCGCCGCTCGGCGTGTTTCTGCAGGTCGGCATCGGCGGGCACTTCTGGCTGAACATCCTGCTGACGATCCTCGGCTACATCCCGGGCATCATCCACGCGGTCTACGTCATCCTGACGCGGTGACCCCGGAAGAACGACAACGCAAGATCGAATCGCTCGACCGCCTCGCCTACTGGCTCGACGAGCGGTTCGAAATTCCCGGCATCGGCATCCGCTTCGGGCTCGACGGCCTGCTCGGCCTTGTCCCGGGCGTCGGTGACACCGCAACCAGCCTCGTCTCTCTCTACCTCGTGGCCGAAGCACGCCGCGCCGGGGCGTCCCGCTGGACCATGATGCGGATGCTGACGAATGTCGGGATCGACTGGCTTGTGGGCCTCATCCCGCTCGTGGGCGACATCTTCGACATCGGCTTCAAGGCCAATCGCCGCAACATCGCAATCCTGAAACAGCACCTCGATCCGACTCCCTAGCGCGCGGCTACTCCTTCGGGGCGTCGGGGCTGAGCATGTCCGCTTCGCCCATTTCCGCGCGCTCCTCGGCCACCTCCCGGTCGAGATGCACGTCACGCGAAAGATCGACATCCGCATCGAGCTCCTCCGCATCATGCGCGGCCGTCGCTGCCGGCGCACCGGCAGCGGGCTCTGGCTGTCCTTCCGACACGTGCAGGAGGCCGCCGAGGTCGGAATTCATGAGGTTGAGCCGGTAGATCGGCTCCGGGAGATCGTAGTCCGCGGCCTCGAACACGATCTTCACCCTGCGGATCGCCTCTCCGCGCACCTTGAATACATCATGCTCGCGCTGATCGACCCAGCCGAAGATCTTCAGCAC
>JAEPNS010000154.1 GCA_017643325.1 Alphaproteobacteria bacterium
CATCCGGGCGCTCGAGCAGCCCGGAAATGTGCAGCAGCGTCGACTTGCCCGCGCCGGAGGGCCCGACCAGCGCGACGATCTCGCCCGGTGCCAGCGAGAGGTCGACGCCGCGAAGCACATTCAGGTCGCGCCCGCCCTGCCGGAAGGTCCGCTCGATCCCGCGCAGCTGGAGGGCCGGATTACTCATTGCGGAGCGCCTCCACCGGGTCCAGCCGCGAGGCGCGCCAGCTCGGGTAGAGCGTCGCGACGACCGACAGCCCCAGCGCCATGGCGACGACCATCACCACCTCGCCGGGATCGACCTCGGCGGGAAGCTGGCTCAGGAAATAGATTTCCGCGGCAAACAGGTCGGTGCCTGTCATGGATTCCAGCGCGCGGCGGATCGCCTCGATGTTTTTGGCGAAGAGCAGGCCGAGGATTGCACCCGAGATCGTGCCGACGACGCCGATGCTCGCGCCGACGATAAAGAACACGCGCATGATCGTGCCGCGCGTGGCGCCGACCGTGCGCAGGATCGCAATGGCCGAGCCCTTGTCCTTCACCAGCATGATCAGGCTGGAGATGATGTTGAACGCGGCGACCAGGATGATCAGCGTCAGGATCAGGAACATGACGTTGCGCTCGACCTGCAACGCGTTGAAAAAGCTGCTGTTTGCCTGCTGCCAGTCGAACAGCCGGAGTTCGGGGTCGAGTGCCGCGCCGATCGCTGCGCGCTGGCGAAGGATGTTGTCCGGGTCCTCGACGAAGATCTCGAGCTGGCTGACGGACTCCCCGAGCCGGAAATACTGCTGCGCCGCCTCGAGCGGCATGAAGACGAAGGTGCTGTCGAACTCGAACATGCCGACCTCGAAGGTCGCGACGACCCGGTAGGCCTGCATGCGGGGGACCGTCCCGAACGCCGTGACCGTGCCGCGCGGCGAGACAAGCGTGACCTTGTCCCCGACGATCACGCCCAGCGAGCGTGCCAGCCGCCCGCCGAGGACGATGGCGTCGTCACCCCGGAAGTCCGCCAGCGTGCCGAAGGTGATGTTGTCCGCGATGGAGGGTCGCTGCGCCAGGTCCTCGGGCGCGAGACCGCGCACCAGCGCCCCGGCCGAACGTCCGCCGGCCGTCGCGAGAATCTGGCCCTCGACCAGCGGCGTCACCGACACGACACCGTCGACCGTGCGCAGGCGCGCAACCACCGGGTCGTAGTCGGAGACGCTTCCGGCGGAGCTGATGACGGCGATATGCCCGTTCAGGCCGAGGATGCGGTCCAGCAGCTCCATGCGGAAGCCGTTCATCACCGACAGCACGATGATCAGCGTCGCCACGCCGAGCGCGATGCCGAGCAGCGAGAACCCGGCGATCACGGAGATAAAGCCCTCGGACCGGCGCGCGCGCATGTAGCGGAGCGCGATCATCCATTCGACGGCGGAAAACATCAGGCGGAGGGTCCGGTGAGGTTCAGGTGAGACGAAGAATAGCAGGACAATATGGCCACTCTTGGAAGCCGGTCGATACATGCCTCTCGTCATGCCCGGGCTTGACCCGGGCATCTCGTCTCGGTGTGTGCGGAGATGCCCGGGTCAAGCCCGGGCATGACGGATGAGAAATGGGTTTCATCGGCTCCATAAGAACAAGCATCGCCGTTGTGGCCGAACTTTCACGACGCCGCGCCCGACGCGCGCGCGGCGATCCAGTCCGCGAGACCGTCCAGCGCGATCTCGGACTTCTCGCCGGTGCCGCGGTGTTTCACCTCGATTTTCCCGTCCTTGATGCCGCGCGGGCCGACCGTGAGCTGCCAGGGGATGCCGACGAGGTCCATGTCCGCGAATTTCGCACCCGCACGCTCGTCGCGGTCGTCGTAGAGCGTCTCGACCCCGGCGGCGCGCAGGTCCGAGTAGATCTTCTCGCAGGCGTCCGCGCAGTCGCCGTCGTCGACCTTCAGGTTGATCAGCCCGACCAGCCACGGCGAACCGTATTCCGGCCAGACGATGCCGTTGTCGTCGTGGGACGCCTCGATGATCGCGCCGACGAGGCGCGACACGCCGATCCCGTAGCTGCCCATCTCCAGCGTGATGGTCTGCCCGTCCGGGCCCTGCACGGTCGCGCCCAGGGGCTCGGAGTATTTCTTGCCGAAATAGAAGATGTGCCCGACCTCGATTCCGCGCGCGGTGACGAGCCGGTCGCCGGAAATCGGGCAGGCACCGGGGTCGTGCTTGTCGTCGGTCGCCGCGTAATGGGCCGTCCAGGTGTCCACCGTGGGCTGAAGGTCGTTGTCGTAGTCGACATCGTCGCCCGGCGGCGTCATCTCCAGCAGCGCCCGGTCGCAGAAGACCGCGCTCTCGCCGGTATCGGCCAGGATGATGAACTCGTGGCTGAGGTCGCCGCCGATGGGGCCGGTGTCCGCCGCCATCGGGATCGCCTTCAGGCCCATACGGGCATAGGTCCGCAGGTAGGCCACGAACATCTTGTTGTAGGAGTGGCGCGCGCCCTCATAGTCGAGGTCGAAGGAGTAGTTATCCTTCATCAGGAACTCGCGCCCGCGCATCACGCCGAAGCGGGGCCGCACCTCGTCGCGGAATTTCCACTGGATGTTGTAGAGGTTCTTGGGCAGGTCGCGGTAGCTGGTGATCTCGTTCGCGACGATGTCGGTGATCACCTCCTCGGCGGTCGGCCCGTAGAGCATCTCGCGCTCGTGCCGGTCGGTGATGCGTAGCGCCCCGATTTCTGCCAGAGTTCCGCGGACTGGATCGTCGGCATCAGCACTTCCTGTGCACCGGCCCGGTCCTGCTCCTCGCGCACGATCTGCTCGATCTTGCGCAGCACGCGGTACCCGGCCGGCAGCCATGTATAGATGCCGGCCGCGGACTGGCGCACAAGGCCCGCGCGCAGCATCAGGCGATGCGACACGATCTTCGCCTCGGCGGGCGTTTCCTTCAGGGTCGGCAGGAACAACTGACTGCGCCGCATCGATTTTTCTCCGGTCGGGCGTGGCGCGGCGGAATGTAGGGAATTGCGCCCGCCCCTGTCCATGCCCGTTTCCGGGGCATCTGCGCACGGGCGGCGCGCTAGTCCTCCGCGCCGAGCGCCCAGACGTCGATCGTCCCCTCGCGCCCGCGCAAGGCGAGCCGCTCCAGCGGCGTGAGGCCTGTCAGCAGGCCGTCGGCGGCCTCCGGTGTGTTCGCGAGCGCCGCGTCGACGAGGTCGTTGCTGACGATCATCTGGCATCCCACGGTGCGGGTCGCCTCCTCCAGCCGCGCGGCGACGTTCACGGTATCGCCGATCACCGCGAACTCGAGCCGCCGCTCGGTCCCGATGTCGCCGACGACCACACCGCCGTAGTGGATCCCGACCGAGAGCCGGACGGTGGGGAAGCCCGCCTCCCGGCGGCGCACGTTCCACGCGTCGATATCCTCGAACAGCCGGCGCGCGCAGCGCAGGGCATTTGCGGGGTCGGACGGGTCCGGGTCCGGGGTGCCGAAGGTCGCCAGCGCCCCGTCGCCCAGATACTTGTCCAGTGTGCCGCCATGCTCGAACACCGCGCGCTCGACGCGCCGGTGGAACGCGCGCAGCAACGCGATGAGCTGCTCCGGCGAGTTGTGCTCGGCCATGCTGGAAAACCCGACCATGTCGACAAACATCACCGCGACATTCTGGGAACGCACATAGTCCAGCGCCGCGTCGTGCCCGGCCAGTTCCTCGACGATGTTCGGCGGGAAGTAGCGCGCGAGGTTCGCGCGCTCGCGGGTGAGGTTGACCTGTTCGCGCAGCAGCCGGCGGCCCCGCGAGACCGCGGTCGCGAGGATTGCGGCCGTCAGCAGCAGGACGATGATCTCGGTCGTGCGCAGGTCGAGGGACACATAGTGCGGGTCGAGGAAACGCGTCAGGCGCGCCTCGGGCCGGTCGAAGCCCGGGATGTCGAACAGCGTGTCCGGGAAGGTCGCGATCCAGGCGATGCCCGCGCCCCACGCGATGACGCAGGCCAATCCGGCGAACAGCATCGCGCGGCCCGAATAGCTGCCGAGCACGAAGAGCGCGATCAGGAGGTAGTAGTAGTTGAAGTTGCCGAAGCGGAACGCCATCTGCTCCGGCCACGGGAACGCGCTGTCCATCAGCATCGGGTTCGGGGCGAGCAGCGCGAAGGTCAGCAGGACGACGTCGATCAGGAAGAACAGGAACGAGTGCGCGTCGCTGCGGAACCCGCGCCGCGACATCGCATAGTGCGCGTAGCCGCTGGCGACGAAGGCGACGATCACCGGGACGTAGAACCACGCGGCCCGGCCGAGCAGGATGAACACCCACAGCGTGATCGCGGCCATCGCGACCGCGCGCAGGTGCGCCGCCAGCTTCAGGCCCTCGCGCTCCTGCTCCTGGAACGCCAGCCCGAGGCGGGTGTCGAGCCCGCCGGCGTCGGTTCGTTCGTCCGACCTGTCAATCACGGCACCGCTCCGCTCGGTTGCGGGCGGTTTACGACAAGCGGGCGGGGATTGGAACTCCCGAGCGCAGGCGCGGCGCGGGCGAAATGCGGGCTAGCGGGTGATGCGCTGGCAGCGGCGGGCGAGTTCGTGCTGGGCGTCGCCGCCGACCGGCTGCCCGTTGAAGAAGATGCGGCCGTCGCGGTGGACCTCGACATTGCCGACCTTGGCCTCGCCGTCGAAGGTGTTCGTGATGCCGAGGCTCGTCGCCAGGTTCACGTCGACGGGGATGGTGATCTTGTCCGGCACCGTGATCTGCGGCTGCGCGTTCAGGTCGGCCGGCGCCACGGCGTTGCCGTTCACGTCCACGCCCGGCGTGTAGGCCACGTCCGCCGACGGGGTGTGGATCGCCAGCCGGTCGCATTCGGCGCGGGTGATTTCCACCGTGACTTGTGCCTGAACGGATGAAATAGCGCCCAGATACAGCGTAATATATATAAAATATTTGAAGATTTTCATCCGAACATCCTACGCGATGCCCGTTAACAATTCTGTAACGGCCGGTTCGAGAATCACGCTAACGTTTTCGTCCGCACGGGGGGATCGGCCGAACAGGCCGACGGCGGACGTTCCAGCACTTACCGGCATCGCCTGCCCTCTCGCGTGGACCATCGGGGCAAACCACGGGAGGCACACCGCGAATGCTCGATAATCTCTTCAAGCTGTCGGAAAACGGAACAACGGTCCGCATCGAGGTGATGGCGGGTCTCACCACGTTCCTGACGATGGCCTACATCATCATCGTCAACCCGGACATCATGTCCGCGGCGGGCATGGACAAGGGGGCGCTGTTCGTCGCCACCTGCATCGCGGCGGCCATCGGCTGCCTGATCATGGGCCTGTGGGCGAACTATCCCATCGCGCTCGCCCCCGGCCTCGGCCTCAACGCCTTCTTCGCCTTCGGCGTGGTCGGCGGCATGGGCGTGCCGTGGCAGACCGCGCTGGGCGTGATCTTCATGTCGGGCGTGATCTTCCTGATCCTCTCGATCCTCCCGATCCGCGCGGCGATCATCAACTCGATCCCGAAATCGCTGAAGATGTCGATCTCGGCGGGCATCGGCCTGTTCATCGGCGTGATCGCGCTGGAGATTGCCGGCATCACCGTCGACCACCCCGTCACGCTGGTCACGCTCGGTCCGGTGACAACACCGGAGGTCGTCCTCGTGGCGATCGGCTTCGTCGCGATCGTCGGCCTCGACCGGCTCGGCATCCCGGGCGCGATCGTGATCGGCATCATCCTGACCTCGGTGCTGGGCCACATCTTCGGCGTCGCAAACACCGGCGATTTCAGCTTCGACATCCCGTCGCTGGCCCCGACCTTCCTGCAGCTCGATATCGCAGGCGCGTTCCAGGTCGGCATGATTTCCGTGATCATCGCCTTCCTGTTCGTCGACATGTTCGACACGGCGGGCACCCTGATCGGCGTGTCGCACCGGGCGGGCCTCCTCGACGAGCAGGGCCGCCTGCCCCGGATGGGCCGTGCGCTGTCCTCGGACAGTATCGCGACCATCACCGGCTCGCTGGTCGGCACATCGACGGTGACGAGCTACATCGAGAGCGCCTCGGGCGTGCGCGAAGGCGGACGGACGGGCCTGACGGCCGTGGTCGTCGGCATCCTGTTTATCCTCGCGCTCCTGCTGGCCCCGATCATCGGCCTGGTCCCGCGCTTCGCGACGGCACCGGCGCTGCTGTTCGTCGCGGTGCTCATGGTGCGCGGACTGACCGAGGTGGACTGGGACGATGTGACGGAGTACGCGCCGGCGATCCTCGCCGCGATCGTGATGCCGTTCACCTTCTCGATCGCCCACGGCATCGCCTTCGGCTTCATCACCTATGCCGTCGCCAAGGTGATCTCGGGCCGCTTCTCGGAAGCCAGCCCGATGGTCTACGCGATGGCGATCATCTTCCTGCTGCTCTACGGCTTCGGGCTCATCGGCCCCGGCTGATCGCGGCCACATCGACCAGCAAGGACGGGCCGGGGATTTCCCGGCCCGTTTTCGTTCAGGCGGCCGTCATCCAGGGCGGCTCGTGTTTCGCGATCCGCCCGAACACCGGGCAGTCCTCGCGATGGGCGCCCGGGATGTAGCCGGTACTCATCAGGAATTCTCCCGTGATCTCGCCGCCTGTGAACTTGAACGTTTTCCTGAACAGCGTCACCCACGCGTCCTTCGGAAGCGGGTGGTGGGCGTCGAGCCAGCCGGCGAAGCCGTCGTGGCTGTCGCGCATCCCGCGGATCTGCCCTGCGTTGTGGATCGCCGCGTTGACCTTGAGCTTGTTGCGGATAATCCCCGGATCGGCGAGCAGGCGGGCACGGTCGCGCTCGCCGTAGTCGGCGACCGTGTCGACATCGAAACCGTCATAAGCCGCACGGAAGCCGTCGCGTTTCTTGAGGATCGTCAGCCAGCTCAGGCCCGCCTGGTTGATCTCCAGCACGAGCCGTTCGAACAGCACGGCCTCGTCACGAACCGGAAACCCGTATTCGCTATCATGGTATGGCCCGTGCCATTCGTGCCCGGGCGCGATATCGCAGTATCCCGCCAACGCCTCGACCCCTTATAGTTTCCCCGCCCGTCTGTCCCGGAGAGCATACCCATTTCGAACGAACCGCAAACCGGCGAACGCCCCGGCGTCGGGAAAATCTTCCTGACGTTCCTCGTCCTCGGCGCGACCGCTTTCGGCGGCCCGGTCGCCCATTTCGGCTATTTCCGGACGGAGTTCGTCGACCGGCGCCGCTGGATCGACGAACGCGGATTTGCCGACCTGGTCTCCCTCTGCCAGTTCCTGCCGGGCCCGGCCTCAAGCCAGACCGGTATCGCCATCGGCATGATCCAGCGCGGCTGGCTCGGGGGCTTCGCCGCCTGGCTCGGCTTCACGACGCCCGCGGCGATCATCATGATCGCGCTCGGGTTCGGCGTCGCATTGACCCAGAACGCGGCCGGCCAGGGCGTGATCCATGGCCTGAAACTCGCCGCGGTCGCCGTGGTTGCGAATGCCCTGTGGGGAATGGCCCGGACTGCCTGCACGACGAAAGCCACCGCAAGCTTTGCCGCCGCTGCCTGCGTGGCGATGCTGTTCCTCGAAGCCGCCTGGTTCCAGCTCGTGGTGATCGCCGCCGCCGCCGTT
>JAEPNS010000155.1:0-3614 GCA_017643325.1 Alphaproteobacteria bacterium
AGTTCGATCTGGCCCAGCGCGCGCACGAGCGCGGCATTCTGGATCGTCATGGCCGTGAACCAGCCGATCGAGGCGACCGCGCCGCTCGCGCCCACCCACATCGCGATCTTCCACGCGCGCAGAACCTCGAGCAACTCACCGAAGTTCCGGTACGCCATGTACGCAGCCATCACGACAGTCTGGAACACGAGCACGCTGGCGAGGGTGAACGCGGCCTGGACGAGAAATCCCTCGCCGCCAAGCGAAAGCGACGCGCCCCGGTAGGAGACGGCGGCGATCCCGAAGAAGGCCCCCGATGCGAGTCCCGTCAGCGCGGCGCGGTTCGTCCAGCTTTGCGCGATGGCGCCGATCCCGGCGGGGCCGCGCGCGGCCGAGATCGCGATCACGCCGACGAGGCTGACGAGAATGCCGATCGTCGCGGTCAGGGAAATGGTCTCGCCGAGGAACACGAGCGCGAAGATCGCGGCCTGGACCGTCTCGGTCTTGGAATAGGTCGTGCCGACGGCGAAGTTCCGGGCGTCGAACAGGGTGATGAGCAGGGCGGTCGCCGCGATCTGCGTCAGCCCGCCGACGACCATGAACGCGAGGAACTCGCTGTTGAACGACGGCATCGGAAAATCGAAGCCGTGGACGAGAATCAGCAGGTAGGCGATGGCGACGGGAAATCCGTAGCCGAAGCGCACGAAGGTGGCGCCCGTGGTGCCCAGCCGGCCCTTCAGGTGCTTCTGCAGCGCCGAACGCACGTTCTGGAGGAACGCCGCGGCGATGGTGAGGGGAATCCACAGGACTGTCATGAAGCCGCTTATGCCCCGTGCGCCTCTGGAATTGATGTGCGCAAGCGCCTATACCCTCGCCCGCGCAATTCACGAGGGCGAGGCGGCCATGGCCGAAGACAACCGCAAGCGGTACCGGTTCCTGACGGGCCCGGACGACGCCGCGTTCTGCCAGCGCGTCAGCGATGCGCTTGCCGATGGGTACGTTCTGTACGGCGATCCGGTGATGGTGATCGACGGCGGCGAGCGGATTGTCGGGCAGGCGATCTGCCTGCCGGAGGCCCATCCGGGCCGGGTGTCATAGGCGACGGGGGAAGGCGATGAGCAACAACGACAAGACATTCCGTCCGCAAACGGGGCTGGTGCGTGCGGGTCTCGCGCGATCGGGATTCCGGGAAACGAGCGAGGCGCTGTATCTCAACTCGGGGTTCGTGTTCGACAACGCGGCCCAGGCCGAGGCGGCGTTCAAGGGCGAGAACGATTCCTACATCTACAGCCGCTACGGTAACCCGACCGTCTCCGTGTTCGAGGAGCGCCTCGCGACGCTGGAGGGCGCCGACATGTGCCGGGCGACGGCGACCGGCATGGCCGCCGTGTTCTCCTCGATGGCGTGTTTCCTGCGGCAGGGCGACCGTGTCGTCGCGTCGCGCGCGCTGTTCGGCTCCTGCCACTTTATCGTCGACCAGATCCTGCCGCGCTGGGGTATCGAGACCGAGTTCGTCGACGGGACCAACAACGACGAATGGGAGTCGGCGCTGTCGAAGCCGGCGAACGCGGTGTTCCTCGAGAGCCCGTCGAACCCGATGCTGGATCTCGTCGACCTTGCGGCGGTCTCGCAGATGGCGAAGGCGGCCGGGGCGCGCATGGTGGTCGACAACGTGTTCGCGACACCGCTGTACCAGAAGCCGTTCGAGCTGGGCGCGGACATCGTCGTGTACTCCGCGACGAAGCACATCGACGGCCACGGCCGCTGCCTCGGTGGCGCGGTGCTGTCCGACGCGGATTTCATGAACGAGCACTTCATTCCCTTCTACCGGCATACCGGCCCGTCCATGAGCCCGTTCAATGCCTGGGTGATGGCGAAGTCGCTGGAAACGCTCTCGCTGCGGGTCGCGCACCAGTCGGCCGCGTCGCGCCAGATCGCGGAGCACCTGGAGGCGCACCCGAAGGTCTCGCTCGTGCGGCATCCGGGCCTGGAGAGTTTCCCGCAGCGCGAGCTGGCCGCCCGGCAGATGACCGGCGACGGCACGCTCGTGACAATCGATCTCGGCGGGAGCAAGAAGAACGCGTTCCAAGTTCTGGACACGCTTCAGCTGGTCGACATCTCGAACAACCTCGGGGATGCCAAGACGCTCGCCTGCCACCCGGCGACGACGACCCACTCGCGCCTCACGCCGGAGGACCGCGCGGACCTCGGGATCAGCGACGGCGTGATCCGCTTCTCGATCGGTCTGGAGGACCCGCAGGACCTGATCGAGGACCTCGACCAGGCGCTCGCCGGGATCTAGTCCCTATTCGGCGCGGGGCTTGTGCCCGGCCTTGAGGTCCTGGCTGATGGCGCGTGCGCCCTTGCGGCTTCGCACCACCTCGATGTCCACGACGGGGTCCGACGAGAACGGCCGGTCGCCCTTGATCGTGATCCGCTCCAGCTTGCGGCGCTGGGGATAGTAGTCGTGGATCGCGTAATGCTGGACCGAGCGGTTGTCCCAGAACACGAGCGTGTTCGGCGCCCAGTGGTGGCGGTACTGGTATTCGGGGATCTCGGCCTGGTGGAACAGCAGTTCCAGCAGCGCGCGGCTCTCGGCCTCGTCCATGCCCTTGATGCCGAGCGTGAACTGCGGGTTCACGAAGAGCACCTTGCGGCCGGACACCGGGTGGGTGCGCACGACCGGGTGCGCGACCGGCGGGTAGCGGTCCTCGAATTCACGCAGCTTGCGGATGGCGTCGGCATCCTCGCCGAACAGCTGGCGGAAGGGCTTGAAGTCGTGGATCGCTTCCAGGCCCGAGATGAACTGCTGCATCCGGTCGCTGAGCCCGTCATAGGCGGCCGACATGCTCGCGTACATGGTGTCGCCGCCCCATTCCGGCACGATCAGCGCGCGGAGCATGGTCCCCAGCGGCGGCTCGGCGCGGAAGGTCTCGTCGGAGTGCCAGACATCCGTGCCCCAGGGCGGGGTCTCGGCATCATTGTCGAAGACGATGAGCTCCGGTGCGTCGTCGGAGCTCGGCGCGAACGGGTGGACCGTCAGGTCGCCGAAGCGCCGCCCGAACGCCTTCTGGTCTTCCGACGTCATTTCCTGGTCGCGGAACACGATCACCTCGTGCTCGACGAAGGCGTCGTGGATCGCCCGGAAGGTCGCGTCGTCGAGCGGCTTCGAAAGGTCGACACCCTCGATCTCGGCCCCGCACGCGGCGGCGACCTTGCGCACCCGGATCGGGCTGTCTGACTGCGGGTCCTGCTGGATCGCGGCTTCGCTCATCTGGTCCTCCGTGTTCGGCCCCGAGACTAGCAGAGGAGGCGCGCGGCGCGAAAAGTGTAGTATGCGCCGTTTCGATTATTCAGGGGGAACCGAGCATGTCCGAAACACACAACGTCACGCGCCGCGTCGTCACCGCTGTCGACGCCGACGGCAAGTCCTACATTGCAGAGGACGGGCCGACACCGGCGGTCCGCACCGTCGAGGCGCGGCCCGGCTATGTCGTCAACAACATCTGGATCACGGGCGCCGCGCCGTCCCCGGTGGCCGCGCCCGACGGGGTCGAGAGCCACGAGGGCGTCAACCCGCCCGAGGGCGGGACCGTTCTGCGGGTGATCGAGTATCCGCCCGACCCCGAAGACCC
>JAEPNS010000155.1:3624-7564 GCA_017643325.1 Alphaproteobacteria bacterium
AGATGGCGCGCCAGTTCGCCGGAATGTTCGGCAAGCTGTTCGACGACGCGGGCCGGCCGGACGACGGCAAGCACCCGGGCATGCATGTCACCGAGACCGTGGACTACGCCATCGTCATCGACGGCGAGATCACGGCGATCATGGACGAGGAAGAAACCGTGCTGCGCAAGGGCGACGTCCTGATCCAGCGCGGGACCAACCACGCCTGGAGCAACAAGTCCGGCAAGCCCGCGAAGGTGGCCTTCGTCCTGATCGCGGGACGGTTCGACTGAGCGAACCCGCGCATCCTTCGAAACGGGCCTGTCGGCCCTCCTCGGGATGAGCTTGTAAATATACCAAGGACTTCATCCTGAGGAGCGAGCCCTTCGAGACGCCGCCTGCGGCGGCTCCTCAGGACGAGGCTCGCGTCTCGAAGGATGCTTGGCGATACCGATCACGTTCCCGGCACGTGCTCGGTACTGGTCGCGACCTCGAGGAACGCGTGCCGGCGTTCGTTGCGCACGACCTCCATCGCGCGCGCGAGCGCACCGGGCAGGTCGGCGCCGTCCTCGACCCGTTCGGCCCAGCCGCGGCTGGCTTTCGCGATCATCGTGTAGTCCGGGTTCGGCGAGAGCGAGGTGATCGGCATCCGGTTCATCTTGCTCGCCGCGCCGTCGGGATACATGGACAGCGCGGACCGGCGCACCGCGTTCCAGATGCCGTTGTTCAGCACCACGATCAGGAGCGGGAGCTCGAGCGCTTCCGCGACCTGGTGGCACGCGACGGGGTTCGCGAAGGTGTAGGAACCGTCCCCGACGCAGGCGATGGTCAGCCGGTCCCGGTCGGCCAGCTGCGCGCCCAGCGCGGCCGGCACGCCCCAGCCGAGGCCGCCCGAATAGGGTGCGGAGAAACTCCGGTTCGCGGCGCGCAGATGCATGAAACTCGCCGATGCGCCGAGCTCGTTGAAGATGCGCGTGTCGTCATCGAAGACGTCGGACAGGCATTTCGAGACCCAGGCGCCGGACATCGGCGCGCCGTTCCCGCTTTCCGCCTGCGAAAGGGCCTGCGCGCGGCGTGCCTGCCCGTCGGCGATCGCGGCTTCGCGGCGGGTCGCGGCGGCGGCGGAGGGTTTGCCGAGCGCCGCCGCGAGCGAGGCCAGCGCGGCGGCCGGGTCCGACGTGATCGCCAGGTCGCTCGGGAAGCTGCGCACGGGCATACGCTGGAAATAGGGGTCCGGCCCGATATGGATGACCTTCGCCCCGTCCGCCGGACCCATGCTGCGCGGCATCCACGGCACCGATGCATCCAGCGTGAGCACGAGGTCGGCCTCCGCGAGGCATGCCGCGACGTCGTAGCCGGCGTGCATCGGGTGGTCGCTCGGCAGCTGGTTGCGGACCGGCCAGAACTCGCAGACCCGCACGCCGTGGGCATCCGCGAACGTCGAGAGCGCCTCCGCGAGACGGCCCTCCGGGTCGCCGCGCTGGACGACGATCAGGGGACGGTCGGCCGCGGAGAGCATGTCGGCGGCGCGCGCGATGTCGTCGGGGTCCGGCTGGGCCGGCCCCGGGCGTGGCGGGACTTGCCGGGCGAGTGCGCCGTCGTCCGACCAGTCCTCCGAGAGCGGTTCGCGCGGCAGGGCGAGGAACACGGGCCCCCGCGGCGCGGTGTTGGCAATGGTATAGGCCCGGTCGACCAGTCCAGTGATCTGTTCGCCGTAGCGCAGCTCGTAGTCCCACTTGGTGACGTCACGCACGAGCGAGGCCTGGTCGCGCATCTCCTGGCCGTAGTGGATTGGGATCATCCGCGCGCCGAAGCGGTCCTTCTCGGTCAGGGGGGTGCGGCCCGACATCAGCATCAGAGGGATGTTGTCGCTGGCGGCGTTGATCGCGCCCATCGTGGTGTTCGCGAGGCCGACATTCACATGGACCATGACGGCCTGTGCGCGCCCCGTCGCGAGGTAGTAGCCGTGCGCCATGCCCATGGCGACGCTCTCGTGCGGAATGGTGAGTGGCTCGGGCATCTCGACACCGTTCTGGATCCCTTGCGCGTAGGCTTCGAGGATCGGCGGAAAGTCCGTCCCCCCGTTCGCGAACAGGTAGTCGATTCCGACCTGTTTCATGCGCCGCAGCATGGCGTCTGCAGCGTTGATCGGTGGATTTTGCGATGTCATGGGACCCCGGTGAACGCTGACAAGCTCAATCTGTTTGTGCGACATTCTAGATCAGAGGAGAGAGAGTTTGGTGCCGTTTCTGGGGGCGGCGGCACCTGGGGAGGAAGACAGAATGATCGTGCAGGGAATGGATCGCGATGGTGTCGCGATCCGGTACTGCGAGGAGGGCCTGCGCGACGCGGCCCAGACGCTGGTGTTCGTGAACTCGCTCGGCACCGACGTGCGCATCTGGCTCGATGTCGCCCGGGTGTTCGGCCAGACAATGCGGATCTTGCGCTACGACAAGCGCGGCCACGGAATCTCGGACGCGCCGCCGGCGCCGTACTCGCTCGACGACCATGTGGATGACCTGATCGCGCTTCTCGACGAGACGGGAACCGGACAAGCGGTGATCGTGGGGGTCTCGGTGGGCGGCCAGATCGCGCAGGGGCTGGCGTTGCGCGCGCCCGAGCGCGTCAGCGCCCTCGTCCTGTGCGATACCGCGGCCAAGATCGGCACCGCGGAGGCGTGGGACGAGCGGATAGATGCGATCGAGCGGAACGGCATCGAGGCCATCGCGGACGGGATCATGGAACGCTGGTTTTCCAGGGCCTATCGGGAGGGCTCGCCGGTTGAACTGCGGCTCTGGCGCAACCTTCTTGTACGGACGCCCGTGGAGGGATATCTCGGGACCTGCGCGGCCCTGCGCGATGCCGACCTGCGCGACCAGGTGGGAAATATCGCGGTGCCGACCCTGTGCGTGTGCGGCGACGAGGACGGCGCGACGCCGCCGGATGTCGTGCGTGAGCTCGCGGACATGATTCCGGGTGCCAGCTATCTCGAAATAGCGCGCGCCGGCCACTTGCCGTGTATCGAGCAACCCGCAATCCTGTCCAATGCGATTTCATCCTTCCTTTCGGAGAAGAGTGTTGGCTGACGACAGGCACGCATCCGGGATGGCCAAGCGCCGTTCGGTCCTCGGCGAGGCGCATGTCGACCGCGCGGAGAGCAACAAGACGAAGTTTGACGAGGACTACCAGCGGCTGATCACGGAATCCGCCTGGGGCTCCGTGTGGACGCGCGACGGCCTGACGGACCGTGAACGCAGCATGATTGTCATCGCGTTCATGGCAGCCCTCGGCCATCACGACGAACTCGCAATGCACATCCGCGCGACCGCGAACACCGGCGCGAGCCTCGATGACATCAGGGAAGTTCTCCTGATGGCTGCCATCTACGCCGGTGTCCCCGCCGCCAACGCGGCGATCGCGGTGGCGAAGGAGGCGTTGCGTGAGATGGGCGAGGACCTCGGCGAGCCGGAGCGCGATGCATGAAGACCCGGGTCGGCATCATCGGCGGCGGGCCGTCCGGACTTCTACTGAGCCAGATCCTGCACCTGCGTGGGATCGAGAGTGTCATCCTGGAGCGCCAGTCGCGCGAATATGTCCTCGGCCGCATCCGTGCCGGCGTGCTGGAGCAGGGGCTGACCGACATGCTCCGCGCGGCCGGGGTGGGCGAACGCATGGACCGGCAGGGCCTGATCCACGGTGGCTTCTCGATGGCATTCGCGGGGCGGATCGAGCGGATCGATCTCGAGGGCCTGACCGGCGGCAAGACCGTCATGGTGTACGGCCAGACGGAGGTCACGCGCGATCTCTACGACGCGCGGGACGCGATGGACGGCGTGATCATCGACGAGGCCGCCGACGTCACGCCGCACGATATCGATACCGACGCACCCTACCTGACCTTCGTCAAGGACGGGGTCGAGGAACGCATCGACTGCGAGTTCATCGCCGCGTGCGACGGGTT
>JAEPNS010000156.1:0-5307 GCA_017643325.1 Alphaproteobacteria bacterium
GCGTTCCATTCGCTGGTGGGCCTTGCGGCGGTGTTCGTCGCCGGCGCGGCCTTCTTCTCGCCCGAGGCCTATGGCATCGGGACAGTCGGCGACATCAAGACCGGCAGCCTGATCGAGATGTCCATCGGCACGGCCATCGGTGCGATCACCTTCACCGGCTCGATCATCGCCTTCGGCAAGCTGCAGGGGCTCGTCTCTGGCAAGCCGCTTGTCTTCCCCGGACAGCATTTCGTCAATCTCGGCCTCGGGATCCTGCTGGTGATCCTTGTGATTGTGCTGACGGTCACGGAATCCCCGACCGCTTTCTGGGCGATTGTCGCCCTGTCACTTGTCATCGGCGTCCTTATTATCGTGCCGATCGGTGGCGCCGACATGCCGGTCGTGGTCTCGATGCTGAACTCCTACTCCGGATGGGCCGCCGCGGGCATCGGGTTCACGCTTGCGAACCCGCTGCTGATCATCACGGGCGCGCTCGTCGGCTCGTCTGGCGCGATCCTGAGCTACATCATGTGCCGCGGAATGAACCGGTCGTTCATCAGCGTCATTCTCGGCGGGTTCGGCGGAGAGACCGCGGCGCCCGGAATGGAAGACCTGGGCGATCGAACAGTGCGCCAGGGTTCGGCCGAGGACGCCGCCTTCATCATGGAGCAGGCAGACAGCGTGATCATCGTGCCGGGCTACGGCATGGCGGTCGCGCAGGCGCAGCACGCGCTGGCGGAGATGGCCGAGGTGCTCGAGGAGAAGGGTATCAACGTCCGTTATGCGATCCACCCGGTGGCGGGCCGCATGCCGGGCCACATGAACGTCCTGCTGGCCGAGGCGAGCGTACCCTACGACGTCGTTCTCGAACTCGACGAGATCAACAACGATTTCTCGTCGACGGACGTTGCGTTCGTGATTGGCGCGAACGACATCACCAACCCTGCCGCAAAGACCGACAAGTCGAGCCCGATCTACGGGATGCCGGTGCTCGACGTCGAGGACTCCGGGACGGTTCTGTTCATCAAGCGCTCGCTCGCGTCCGGTTATGCCGGGATCGACAACCCGCTGTTCTACCAGGACAACACCATGATGCTGTTCGACGACGCCAAGAAGATGTGCGAGAACATCGTCAAGGCACTGAAGGGCAGCGGCGGGCACTAGGTTCGCAACCGAGCATCAACGAAATACGGCCCCGGAGAGCGTTCTCCGGGGCCGTTTTCTATTCGTTCCGATACGGCTGGAGGAAGGGCTCTAGAAGCCCTCGCGTTCCTTGCGCTTGCGCGCGAGCTTGCGCTGGCGGCGGACCGCCTCGGCCTTTTCGCGGGCACGTTTCTCGGACGGCTTCTCGTAAGAGCGCCGGAGCTTCATCTCGCGAAAGACGCCTTCTCGCTGCATCTTCTTTTTCAGCGCCTTGAGCGCCTGGTCGACATTGTTGTCGCGTACGACGACCTGAACGATGGAAATCACCTCCTTCCGCGTGGCTCGGACCCGGAATGCCGAATTTCAGCTGGTTTTCCGGGGCCGCCCCAACGGGGTGGCGCCTTCTAGCACGAGTTTCGAAGGAATGCCAAGCTGCCGACATTAACCCATGCTTGGGCGATTGTTCCAAAAATCACCACATTCTCGCCGTCTATGATGGTTGCACCTGCGGTCCGCTTGGAAGCGGCCGCAGGTTCGCAGTACGATGTCTAACTTACCGGGATGTTGGAGATTTTCTGTGTCGCGCTTCGAACGGACATGCGCAGCGACAATTCTGGCTGCAGGCCTTGCGCTCCCGCTGGCCGGACATGCCCAGCCGGTGTCGGATCCGCAGGAATGCGGAACGTCCGAGCTTGAATATCGCTCCGAGGACGGACTGACCCAGGCGGAGATCATCGCGCGTATGGATTCCGCCTTCGTCCGCTCGCTCAACAAGTACGACGAATGCCAGGACCGGAGACGCGCGGAACGTGAGAACCAGACGGGCTCGAATTCTTCGGCGGATATGGCCGGCGGAGAGAGTGGAGCCGATTCAGGGGGTGGTGACGGACAATTGTCGGACAGCGCGGGCGGTTCGCCAGGTGCGAGCACGGCATCGTCGAACATCTCGGGGCAGGACGCGGCGCCGTCGCAGGCCGCATCTTCGAAAGACGCCGACATGGCCGGCACGGACGACGGTACTCTTTCCGACGCGTACCCCGGTTCTGCGGGTGCTGGCCGGGGATCGGTTGCCTCGACAGATCTTTCGGGCGAACGTCCGGCGTCGCAGGTGGGGGACACGGGCGAACCGGCCTCTAATCGACCGTCGATCGCGGCGACGGACATGTCCGGAACCGAAACACCCGATCCGGATGATGTACCGCGGAATGGCGGCGACCGGACCGACACAAGCCGCCAGGGTCAGGTGTCGCTCTCGAACGGAAAGCTGCCCGAAGACATTCCGCCGGCTGACAACGACAGCGTGCTCGAGGCACAAATTAGACAGGCCGCCATCGAGGAAACCGATCCCGTCCTGAAGAAGAAGCTTTGGAACGAGTATCGCCGCTACAAGGGGTTGCCGCAGGTCGAGTAGGCCGCGGCCCGAGGAGAATTCATGAAGCTGTTTTTCAGAAAGACAACCGTCTACGCGGCCTGCTTCTGCCTCGTGCTCACGGGCTGCGTGACCAATCAGGGCGGTTCCGGTACGGGCGCTGCGGGGGGACCGGGTGTCGGTCCACAGACGTCGTCGCTGTTTGGCAGGACGGCCCAGAAGGTTGTTGTCGACGAGACGAAACCAAAACTCGACATCATCGTGCCGGTCTTTGATCCGGGCCTGACGAAAACAGCCGAGGAATACAAGGAGGAGGGCGTGTGGCCTGAACTGCGACGGGCCGAAGCCAATCGTTTCGCAGTGAAGATGAAGGAGGCGCTCGAGGCGACCGGTGCATTCGGTGCTGTGCGCGTAACCCCGGACCGGACGGCGACCGGCGATCTCTATGTGCTCGGCAAGATCCTCGAGTCCGACGGCGAGGACGTGGAGATCCAGATCCAGGTCACGGACATCACCGGTGACAACTGGTTCACGCGTACCTTCGAGCACGAGGTCGACGCGGGCTTCCACAGGAACCCGCGCAACGAGGGCAAGGATCCCTACGATCCCGTGTTTGCGGAAGCTGCAAACCGGATCGTGCTTGAGCTCGACGACTACGCTTCGACGGACCTTGCCCGCCTCCAGAAGATCACCGAACTGAGGTTCGGGGCGAGTTTCACCGAAGATGCGTTCAGCGAGCATCTCGACAGCAATGGTCGCACAATCCAGCTGGTCAGCTTCCCCAGCGAAGCCGACCCGATGCTTGCGCGCACTCGCGCCGTGCGCGTGCGCGACCAGCTTTTCGTGGACGGGCTTCAGGACCACTACCAGTCGTTCAGCGACGAGATGGAGACCAGTTACCTGCTTTGGCAGGAGCAGTCCCTGCTCGAACAGGAGGCGCGTGCGGCGGCCAACGAGAAAGCGGCGGGCCAGGCGGCCCTGGGCGTGCTCGCGATCGGGCTCGGCGTCCTCGCGGCGATCGCGGGGGGGCGGTCCGGAAATGTCGGCGGGCGCACGGCGGGAACGACGGGTGCGATCGCAGGCGGCGTGATCGGGGCCAAACTGCTGACCGAGAGCTTCCAGACCAGTGAGGAAGCAAAGGTGCATCGCGAAGCGCTGGACGAACTCGGGCAGTCCATCGACATCGAGATGGCACCGCGTGTGGTGGCGTTCGAGAAGGAAACCGTCCAGCTGACCGGCGACGCGCGCGAGCAGTTCGCGCAGTGGCGGGCCTTCCTGCAGGAAATCTTCGAGCAGGAAAGAACGCCGGCGGTGCAGCTCTAGCGGCCGCCTTCGCACATGCTCGAGGACCAGCTTCGCAAGGCGAGCCGTGATGCGAGCCGCCGATCCGCGATGACGCTTGTCGGCATCACTGCACTCGTCCTGCTGTTGGGCGCGTTCGCCATTGGTGCGGCGACGTTCTGGCCCAAAGCTGCGGAGGAACCCGAGGGTCCCGTCGCGGTCCGGGAGGATTCCACACCGGTCGCCACTTCGCCGGGCAGGTCCGTCCACGAACCTGACGCGCAGGCCGGCGAGTTGCCCGCTGGCGGGAACACCGACTCCGCAGCCCCGGATCCCGTTCGGGAGGAATTGCGCGCACGGTTCAAGACGGAGTTGGCTGCTTTCCAGGAAGAGATCGAGCCGCGGGTGGCCGACCCCGCGTTTGCGACGTGGGACGCCGGCGCGCAACATGACATTCTTGCGGGCAAGAACGAGGCAATCGACCTGTTCGCCCAGGGACGTTATGGCGAGGCGGTTTCGGGCCTTGCGACGGCGCGCGACGTTGCGGAGACACAGATCGACGCACGTGACCGGGCGTTCGATGACGCATTTGTCGACGCGCGACAGGCCTATGCCAGCGACGACGTTGACAGCGCGAACCTCGCGATCTCGCGCGCACGGGAGCTGAAGCCGGACGACCCGGCGACGGTCGAACTGGCCGAAAGGATCGAGCAACTGCCGCCGGTGCTCGCGGCTATCGCGGACGCAGCCGTGGCGCGCACCGAAAACGACCTCCACCGCGAGGCGGACGCGCTCGCACGGGTACTGGACCTGGATCCGTCACGCACCGTGCAGGCTACGCGGCTGGCCGAGGTGCAAGAGATGCTCCGTGAGCAGGCATTCGCCACCCATGTGCGCGACGGTTTCCAGGCCATCGAGGCGGGAAATGTCGCCGCGGGCCGCCGCAGTTTGGCGGCCGCCCGCAAGCTCTATCGGGGTCGTTCGGAAACGCGGTCGCTGTCCACGCGGATCGAAGAGCTTGCGCGTGACCAGGAATTTCGCCGTCTCGTCGCAAACGCCGAAAAGGCGCGCGCTTCCGACGACTGGGAGACTGCCGAATCGCTCTACGCACGCGCCGGTGCCATCGAGCCTGACGACCCCCGTGTCAACGGCGGGTATGCGCTGGCCGGAGACATACTGGCCCTGCGCGCCCAGGTGGCGTCCTACCTGGCGTCGCCGGAGCGGTTGTCTTCGAAGCAGGTGGCGCAACAGGCGCGCGGCACGGTTTCGCGGGTCGCCGATATCGCCGAACTGAGCCCGAGTCTGGCGCAACGAGGGCGTGAGCTCGAATCGCTGGTCGCCGCATACGATAGGGAAGTGGCGGTGCGCATTCTCTCCGATGGCGTCACCCACATCTCCGTACGAGGTGTCGGCCATGTTGGCGCCACCAACGACCGGACCATCGAATTGCGCCCCGGTTCGTATACATTCGAGGGAAAGCGGCCGGGCTACCGTTCGAAGCTGGTGCAGGTCGACATCCCGCCGGGAGCGGACAC
>JAEPNS010000156.1:5317-5574 GCA_017643325.1 Alphaproteobacteria bacterium
CTATATCGGCGCCTTCGTCGCGCTCGTGCTTATCGGCGCCGCCGTGCTTGGTGTCCTGGCGGCCACGAACGGAACGGCCGTGCGGATCGGCCCCGACGAAGCAACACAGACCGGGCGCGTGTCCGTGGCCGATGGGATCGGCGTGGTCATTTCGGGAACGGTGTACAGCTTTGCGGCCCCGCCGGTGATTTCCGTCAGCGCGGACGGGTTTCGTGAGATCGTGCACGTCATAACGCCCGAGGAGGTCGGGGACACAA
>JAEPNS010000156.1:5584-7557 GCA_017643325.1 Alphaproteobacteria bacterium
ACATTCACCCTTGAACCGTTGCCGGGGCGCCTGATGGGGTCAACGGATCCCGCGCTCGAGGATACCCGCTGGTCGCTTGACGGTCGGCCCGTCGCCCGCGCCGAGCGACTCGATCTGGAGCGTGAGGCGGGGAACTACGAGATCGGGGCCGATCACCCCCATTTCGAGCCGGCGCGACAGACCGTCGAACTGAAACGCGGAGAACTCACCGAAGCCGTAATCGTGCTCGAACCCGTTGCGGGACGTCTTGTGATCGATTCCGTGCCCGACGGCGCCACCGTCGAGATCGACGGGGCATCCGCAGGCGTCACGCCCTTCGACGCCCCGGCAAAGGGCGGCAGTTACACGTTGCGCGTGGCGGCGCCGGATCGTGTCGCGCTTGAAGACACGGTTGAAGTCACGAATACCGCGCCTGTTGTCGCGCGGCGGTACAACCTGAAGCCGTTTCCCGCGACAATCTCGGTGTTGACGATCCCGGAAGGCGGGCAACTCCTGGTCGACGGTCGGCAGGTGAGCGCGAACCGGAAAATCGAGATTTCAGCCAACGAAGACCATGTCGTCACCTATCTGCTCGACGGATATCGCGCCAAGAGCGAAACCGTGCGCCTCGGGCGCGACGAGCACCGGGACCTGACGTTCCGCCTGCAGGAGGCGCTTGGGATTGTCGACGTGCGGACGACGCCGGGTGCGGAGATCGTGATCGACGGCAGGGTGGTCGGGATAGGCGAAATCGAACTGCAGCTGCTGTCGACGCCGCATACGCTCGAACTGCGAAAGCCGGGTTATCGCGCGATCAAGCGGACGATCACGCCTTCCGAACAGCGAACGCTGGTGATCCGCGACGAGTTGATCACCGAGACGGCGGCGCGATTGGCAGAGGCACCGCGCACGTACACGAATTCGGCCGGTATAAGCCTGTCACTGTTCGAGCCAGGTCTTTTCAAGATGGGTGCGCCGCGCAGCGAGAAGGGCCAGCGCGCCAACGAGTTCCTTAAAACCGTACGCCTGCGCAAGCCTTTCTATGCAGCGCGCCATGAGGTCACCAACGCGCAGTACGCCGAATTCTCCGGGCAGCGGCGCGGGCCGGCCAAGTTGCCGGTCACAGGAGTCAGCTGGATAGACGCGGCGGCGTTTTCGAACTGGCTGAGCGAACGGGAAGGACTGCCACCCTTCTACCGGATCTCGGGTGGCCGCCTGACGGGGGTCGACCGCGGAAGCGACGGCTACCGCCTGCTCAGCGAGGCGGAATGGGAATGGCTGGCGCGCATGGCGGGGCGGGAAACCCAGACCATTTTCGGTTGGGGTGACGGCGCGACCATCCCGCGTGGTGCCGGGAACATCGCCGACGAGTCAGCCAACGGCATCGTGCGGACTTACGTGCCGAACTACAATGACGGGCATGCGCAATTGGCGCCTGTGGGCAGCTATCCCGCGGAACCTTCCGGCCTGCACGACCTGACCGGCAATGCCAGTGAGTGGGTGCATGATTTCTATTCGCTCGTGCCGCCGAACAAGGGCGAGTTGTTCGTCGATCCGCTTGGCCCGGAGCGCGGGCAGGGACACGTGGTCAAGGGATCGAGCTGGCAATCGGGCACGCGCACGAAGCTGCGCCCCGCCTATCGCGAGGGACTGACGAGCCGTCGCGATGACATCGGCTTCCGGGTCGGGAGGTACCTCCATGGCGCGCAATAACGACCGAAGGACCGGGCGCGGACGGCGCCGGCTGGTCGGCGTCGTTCTCGCATTGGCGTTGGGCGGCGGGATGGTCGGCTATGCGTTGGCGCAATCGTCGATCAGCCTCAGTTCGCCGGTTTCGTTTCCGGTGGATATCTAGAAACAGCGGGGTCGGGCCGGATATGGGATCGGCAATCAAGAACACGATCGCACTGGTGGTTTCGGTGGTCGTCGTCCACCTGTTCTACGTGGGCTATGTCTGGCCGGAGGCTGCGAGCACGATCGAGGCGGCCCGTGCG
>JAEPNS010000157.1 GCA_017643325.1 Alphaproteobacteria bacterium
GACGGCAAGACTGTCGCCATGGACGTGAAGGCTGGTGACCGCGTGCTGTTCGGCAAGTGGTCGGGCACGGAAGTCACGATCGACGGCGAAGAACTCCTGATCATGAAGGAGTCCGACATCATGGGCGTCATCGAGCCCACCAAGAAGGCCAAGAAGGCCGCCTAACCGGACTCCCGCACACAGGAATTCGAAACAGGAATTCAAGGAAGGAAGAACAAAATGGCTGCGAAAGAAGTCAAGTTTTCCGCGTCCGCGCGCGACAAGCTGCTCAAGGGTGTCGACACGCTTGCCGACGCCGTGAAGGTCACTCTCGGCCCGAAGGGCCGCAATGTCGTGATCGACAAGGCCTTCGGCGCGCCGCGCATCACCAAGGACGGTGTCACGGTCGCCAAGGAAATCGAGCTTGAGGACAAGTTCGAGAACATGGGCGCCCAGATGGTCAAGGAAGTTGCTTCCAAGACCAACGACCTTGCCGGTGACGGCACCACGACCGCCACGGTCCTGGCACAGGCCATCGTGCGCGAGGGTTCCAAGGCGGTTGCCGCCGGCATGAACCCGATGGACCTCAAGCGCGGCATCGACCTGGCGGTCGAGGCTGTGGTTGCGGACATCGAGAAGCGCTCGAAGAAGATCCGCGGTTCCGACGAGATCGCCCAGGTGGGCCGCATCTCCGCGAACGGCGACAGCGAGGTCGGTGACTACATCGCCGACGCGATGCAGAAGGTCGGCAACGAGGGTGTCATCACGGTCGAGGAGGCCAAGAGCCTGACGACCGAGCTGGAAGTGGTCGAGGGCATGCAGTTCGACCGCGGCTACCTCTCGCCGTACTTCATCACCAACGCCGAAAAGATGATCTGCGAACTCGACAACCCGTATGTCCTCCTGCACGAGAAGAAGCTCTCGAGCCTGCAGGCCATGCTCCCGGTTCTCGAGGCCGTGGTGCAGTCGGGCAAGCCGCTGCTGATCATTGCCGAGGACATCGAGGGCGAGGCGCTCGCCACACTGGTGGTCAACAAGCTGCGTGGCGGCCTGAAGATCGCTGCCGTCAAGGCGCCGGGCTTCGGCGACCGCCGCAAGGCCATGCTCGAAGACCTCGCGATCCTGACCAACGGCCAGGTGATCTCCGAGGATCTCGGGATCAAGCTTGAAAATGTCACGCTCGACATGCTCGGCACGGCCAAGCGCGTCTCGATCTCCAAGGAAGAGACCACGATCGTCGACGGTGCCGGCAAGAAGTCCGACATCGAAGGCCGGGTCAACCAGATCCGCGCCCAGATCGAGGAGACCACCTCCGACTACGACCGTGAGAAGCTGCAGGAGCGCCTGGCGAAGCTCGCCGGCGGTGTTGCCGTGATCCGGGTCGGCGGTGCGACCGAGGTCGAGGTGAAGGAGAAGAAGGACCGCGTCGAGGACGCCATGCACGCGACGCGTGCGGCGGTCGAGGAAGGCATCGTCGCCGGTGGCGGCACGGCCCTCCTTTACGCGACCAAGGCGCTGGCCAAGCTCGAGGGTGAGAATGACGACCAGCAGGTCGGCATCAACATCATCCGCAAGGCGATCCAGGGTCCGGTCCGCCAGATTGCCGAGAACGCGGGCTTCGACGGCGCCGTCGTCGCGGGCAAGCTGCTCGAGCAGAAGGACACCGACCACGGCTTCGACGCCCAGGTGGGTGAGTACACCAACCTGGTGAAGGCCGGCATCATCGACCCGACCAAGGTCGTGCGCACGGCGCTCCAGGATGCCGCGTCGGTGGCGGGTCTGCTGATCACCACCGAGGCCATGGTGGCCGAGAAGCCGGAGCCGGCCGGTGCCGCTCCGGCGATGCCGGACATGGGCGGCATGGGTGGCATGGGCGGCATGATGTAAGCCGTCCCACCCGGACACATGCGAAGAGGGCCGCACCGGCGACGGTGCGGCCCTTTTTCTTTGCGCCCTTGCCCGACTGAGCCCTCATCCTGAGCTTGACGAAGGACGAGGGCGACAACCTCATACTTCGACAAGCTCAGCATGAGGTTGTTCCAGGATGGGGCGGGAGTTTCCGATCGCGGCCGGCGTTACTCCTCCTCGACCGCGCGGATGATCCCGGCCTGGTCGAGATCCTGCCAGCCGCGGTCCAGCATCTTTTGCCACAGCAGCAGGTTGGTCCGTGTCGATACAAGGTCGAGGCCAACCTGTTCGGCAAGTTCGAGCGCCTGCAGGATATCCTTGTGGTGCACCGAGGCCCGCCCGCCGGGTTCGAACTGGCGTTCGACCATGCGGCCGCCGTGAAGGTCCAGCACGCGGGACTCCGCGAAGCCGCCGAGCAATGCGGTCCGCACCTTGCCCGGGTCGACACCGGCCCTGTCCGCCAGCGTCAGGCCTTCGGCGACAGCTGCAAGCGTCATCCCCACGATGGCCTGGTTGGCGGTCTTGGTGACCTGTCCGGCACCGATATCGCCGATATGGGTGATGTTGCGGCCGAGCACCTCGAAGACCGGCATCGCGCCGGGCAACGCATCGGCGTCGGCCCCGATCATGATCGTGAGCTCCCCGGCCTCCGCGCCGACCGTCCCGCCGGAAACCGGCGCGTCGATATAGTGCGCGCCGACGGCTTTCACCTCCTCGGCCCAGGCGCGGGTCTCGCGCACCTTGGTCGTGCTCATGTCGATGACCGTCTTGCCGGGTGACAGCCCGGCAATCACGCCGTCATCGCCATGCAGAACCTTGTCGACCGCGCTCGTGTCCGTGACCATGACGATCACGATATCGCTGGCCTCGGCGACCTCGCGGGCGCTGGCGACGGCGGTCATGCCCTCGTCGGCCAGTTCCTCGGCCGGGCCTGGCGACCGACTGGTCACGGTCATGTCTGCGCCCGCGGCGTGCAGGTTGCGCGCCATGGGCTTGCCCATCAGGCCCAGCCCGATGAACCCGATCTTGCTGCCGTCGAGCGCGCCCATAACGGGGTCAGGCGACGGCGTAGCGTGCGCGTGCCGCGCGCTCGATGGCGGCGGCGTGAAGCCGGTCGAGGTTCAGCGTGTGGCGCAGCATTTCCAGCAGGCGCAGCTCTTCCTGGCTCGCCTTCAGGTCCGCCACCGCGACGTCGCAGGCCAGCACGTATGCCGTCTCGCGCAGATGATCCGGCAGTGCATCGCGAATCTGGGCGAGCGCGGCATCGAGCCCGTCGTCACCCGCCAGGATTTCTGCGCATTCCTGCGCGACATCGGCGAGCTGGTCGGAATCGAAGCCGGCAAAGACCGGGAGCTGGTGGACGATTTCGCCCATCCGGACGATCTCCGCATCGCTCATCTCGCTGTCGGCGGCGGAGACCAGCACCATGGTGTAGATGAGGGCGGTCTGGGATTCGATCATGAACAGGTTTTCCTTGTTTGAAACGGACCGGTTAAAGCGTTCGTGGCCGGGGCCGTCAAGCCGTCGGCGGATACTGTTCCTCCGTGCGGTCGACAGCGCGGTGCGCGCGACCTATAGGTGGCGATCATGTCTGCTGTTGTCGATGTCGCCCTTCCGGTTTTTGCGATCATGCTCGCCGGCTTTCTCGCCGGACGTTTCCGGATTCTCGGCGAGGCCAGTTCCGAGGCGCTGAACGCCTTCGTCTACTGGTTTGCCCTGCCGCCGATCCTCTTCCTGTCGACGGCGACCGTGCCGCTGTCCGACGTCTTCAACTGGCCCTTCATCTGGACCTTCTCCATCGGGATGCTGGCGGTCGCGGGACCGTCCATGCTGATCGCGAAGTTCCTGTTCCCCAACAGCTTCGCGGGCCTGACCCTGCACGGCCTCACGACCGTCTTCGCCAACACCGGATACATGGGCATCCCGCTGTTCATCGCCGCGTTCGGGCCTGACGGCACGCTTCCCGCGGTCATCGCGACGACCATCAACTCGGTGCTGATCATCGGCCTCGCCGTGCTGTTCGTGGAAATGGGGCAGGGGTCGGGCCGCTCGCCGGTCCGGGTATTCGGCGGGGCGATCAGGGCCGTCGTGACAGGCCCGCTGTTCATCGCACCGGTGGCCGGCATCCTGTGGTCGTGGAGCGGGCTCGACCTGCCCGTGGCGCTCGCCAACTTCGCAGCACTCATGGGTGCGGCATCGGGTCCCTGCGCACTGTTTGCCATGGGGCTGTTCCTGGTGGGCAAGCCGCTGTCCGCCGGGGCCACGGAGGTCGGCTGGATGGTGGCGGCCAAGCTGTTCGTGCAGCCGCTCCTCACCTGGTGGCTGGCGGTGGCGGTGTTCGACCTCGGCTCCGAGATGACGCGCGGCGTGGTCCTGATGGCCGCGCTGCCGACCGGCGCGCTGTCGTTCGTGATCGCCCAGAAGTACGGGATCTTCGTGCAGCGCTCGTCCGCCGCGATCCTGATCTCCACCGTGCTGTCGGTGGTCACGGTCAGCGCCCTGCTGGCGTGGTTCGGGACGAACTAGTCCGTCAGCCGTTCAGGAACTCTTCCGCCGCCTCGATCGCCTCGACGAGGCCAACGCGTTCGGGCGTGACCGCATCCGGGAACGCGCTCAGCAGCCGCGTGGGTGTCGCCGCGTCCAGGATCGCGAACACGCCGCGGTCGTCGCGCCTGCGGATCAGCCGGCCGTAGGCCTGGGACAGGCGCAGGCGCGTCAGCATGTCGTCGTAGGCCCGCGCGCCGAACGCATCGCGCCGCGCGCGGTGCAGGATGGTCGGGCGCGGCCACGGCACCCGGTCGAAGGCCAGCATCCGCAGCGAACGGCCGGGCACGTCGACCCCGTCCCGCACTGCGTCGGTGCCCAGCAGGCAGGAATCAGCCTCGGCACGAAAGATGTCGATCAGCGTCGCGACATTGAGCTGGTCGACGTGCTGCGCGTAGAGCGGAAGGCCTGCGGCGTCGATGGCGTCGGCCATGCGTGCATGGACCTGCCTGAGGCGCGCGATCGAGGTGAACAGGCCCAGCGCGCCGCCGCCCGCCGCGAGGAACAGTTCGCGCATGGCGGCCGCAACCTGGTCGGCATCGTTGCGGCGCACGTCGGTGACAATAAACACCTTCGTCTGCGCGGCGTAGTCGAACGGGGATTCCACACGCGCGCGGATCGCGGGCTGCGGGAAGTGGGCCGCACCGGTGCGCGCCTCGGCCGTGAGCCAGTCGGCCTCGGCGTCGCCGCTGCGGTCGGTGAGGGTCGCCGATGTCACCACCATCCCGTGGGCAACGGGTGCCATGGAGGCTGCGAACGGAACGGTCGGGTCCACCCAGTGGCGGAACATGCCGGCGTCGATCTCCCGCCCGTCGATCCGCTCGACCTCGAGCCAGTCGACGAAAGCGTCTGAGGCCGGCGCGTTGACCGCGTCGAGCATGTCGATCCACGCACCCAGCAGCACCTCCGCACGCCGTTGCAGGGCGCGCGACACGGCCTCGATCCGTACCCGCTCGGCGCTTTCCAGCTCGTCGGCGTCCTCGTCGAGCCGGCGGATCAGCCGCGCGCAAAGCTTGCGTAGCGGGGTCGCCAGCGCGACCAGCGCCGCGCGCAGATCCTCGGCCGCGCCGGGCAGTCGGACGTCGGTCTCCAGCGAATACGGGCCGCTTTCGGCGGGCGCGCGGGCGAAGACCTGCTGGCGGCACTCGGCGAGGAACATCTCCGCCGCGCCCTCGGGTGTGCTGCCAGACAGCCGGTTGAGCCAGCCCGGCGCGGGCAGCACCTGGGCGGCCTGGAGGGCGCCCGCCAGCGCCTCGAATGCATCGGAATCGTCGGCCGCGATCAGGTCCTCCGCCCGCTCGCGCAGGCCGCGCGCGCGTCCGCCGGTCCGCCGGCGCGAGCCGCCCTCCGTGCCCAGCAGCCAGCGCCGCAACTCCGCCATCTCGCGTCCGCTCAGGTGCGCGGCGTAGGCCGAGTCCGCCGCATCGAAGACATGGTGGCCCTCGTCGAACACGTAGCGGGTCGGAAGCTGGGAATCCTCGCCCGCGCCCATCGCCGCCTGGATCATCACCAGCGCATGGTTCGCGACCACGAGCCGCGCGCGACGGGCCTTGCGGATCGAGTTCTCGACGAAGCACCGGCTGTAGTGGGTGCAGGCGGAATAGATGCACTCGCCGCGCCGGTCGGCGAGCCCGAGTGTGGCGCCGGTGCCGACGAGATCCACCAGCCAGGCCGGGAAGTCGCCGCCGAGATCCCCGTCGCGGGTCGCCTGCACCCAGCGCGCGGTCAGCGCGACGCCGACCGCGTTGCGCCGCTGCAGGGCCGTGTACCGGCCCGCGACGTCCTCCAGGTTCAACAGGCAGAGATAGTTCTCGCGGCCCTTGCGGATCACCACCTGCCGCGCCTTGAGCGCGGGGTCCGGATAGAGCCGGGTCAGCTCCTGGTCGATCTGCTGCTGCAGGTTTCGCGTGTAGGTGCTGATCCACACCGGCCCCGCGTTCTTTTCGGACCAGACGCTGGCCGGTGCGATGTAGCCCAGCGTCTTCCCGGTGCCGGTGCCGGCCTCGGCGAGCACGACGTTGGGGGTATCCGGTGCGGGCGGCGGGGCGAAGGCGGCGGCGGCGGCGGCGGCATAGTCGCGCTGGCCGTCGCGGCTCTCGGAATCGGCGCCGAGCAGCTCCGCCAGTCTCTCCCGGGCCTCGTCCTCGGTGACGGCGTCGTTCGCGGGTGGCGGTTCGGGTGCGGCCTCGCTCCACTCGGGCACGTCCCGCCAGACTGCCAGCGCGCCGGTGACGGTCGCGTTGGCGTCGTCCGGGAACGGGCTGGCCCCGAGCGCGTCGAGGACGAACGGCCCCCAGAGCCAGCCGGCGCGCTGCAGCGCCCGTGCGATCCCGGCCATCTCGTCGTGCGCGTCGCTGTCGTCGGCGATGTCCTCGAGCAGGCGTTCGGCGATGGCGGCAAGCAGGTCGGTGTCGTGGGACGCTTCGGAGGACGCGAGACCCAGTGTGCGTACGAGCCCGCGAATCGTCGGCAGCGTGAATTCCGCCGGGCGGGCGAAAGCGAACAGCTCGAGCACGTCGTAGCCCGCGACCTGCTCGATGCCCAGCCGCCGGGCGGTCGCCGGTGCGTGGCACAGGATCGGCGGGGCGGCCTGTGCGAGCCGCGCCGCCTCCTCGGGCGAGACCGCCTCGTGCGCGCCGTCGGCCCCGCGCCAGGTGGCGAAGGTGCGCCCGGCGACGAGCGCGGGCAGGTCCTGGACGGGCGGGGCGAGAGACGTCATCGCCGCGACCTTAGCGAGGACGGGCTGAATCGCTAAATTTTTAGCGAAGTTTGGGCCGAAGACGCCGCGATACCGCGTGACGCGGTCGCCCGGAATCCCAAAATAGAAGCGTGGACGCGGACCCGGAACGGTCCGCCCGCCGATCCAGGAAGGAGCGACGGAAGATGAATATCCACTCCGCCAGTCAGGTATCGACACTGGTTCCGGAGTCGACGCCGACGGCGCGCAGGGATGCGCCCGCCGCGCCGGCTTCGGAGACAGCGCCGGCGAGCGTGGCACCGTCCGAAAGCGGGGGCGCCACGGCAGTCGAGGCATCGAACGCGACGCAGACCGATGCGCCGCCGCCGCGCGAGCCCGAGCCGCTGCCGCGCGTCTCGGACGAGCCGCCGGCCGGCG
>JAEPNS010000158.1 GCA_017643325.1 Alphaproteobacteria bacterium
CTGCCACTGGCGGCGTGGTTCCAGTTCGCCGTGGAGCCGCCGCTGTGGGTCCACCTGGTGGTCTGGCTGCCCGTGATCGTCGTGGGCGCGGTGGCGCTGATGCGCCCGTTCAAGGCGTGGCTCATTGCGCAGGCGTACAAGCACAACGTGACCGACACCGACCACACGCGCTAGCGGCATCCGGCCATGGCCTTTCGACCGACATTCTGGGCGAGCGTGGTGGCCGTACCGGTGCTTGTGATCCTGCTGGGTCTCGGCACCTGGCAGGTGCAGCGCCTCACCTGGAAGAACAACCTCATCGAGACGCGGACCGAGCGGATTGCCGACACGCCGTTGGGCCTCGCGGAGGCCGTCGCCGCAATGCCCGCCGCCATCGAGTACCGGCCGATCACGCTGGCGGGCACATTGCACGCCGACCACGCCTTCCGCCTTCTCAACAGGCTCCGTGACGGCCGGCAGGGCTTTCACCTGGTCAGCCCGATGGTCCTCGACGGCGGGCAGGGCGCGGTCCTGGTCGATCGCGGCTGGATGCCCCGCGACGCGCTCGGCAACATTCCTGTCGCGCCGCCGCGCCGGGTCGTACTGGAAGGGTACGTGCGCGCCTTCACCGCGCCGGGCGCGTTCCTGCCGGACAACGAGCCTGGCAACAACAACTGGTTCCACATGAACGAGGCCGAGATGCTGGCGGCGGCGGGCCTGTCCGACGGCCTCGGTTTCTATGTCGAGGCGGGGCCGGACGCGAACCCGCCGGGCGTCTATCCGGCCGGTGCGGTGCCCGAGGTGAACCTGCGCAACAGCCATCTCGAATATGCCGTGACCTGGTACGGGCTGGCGGCGGTGCTGGTTGTGATATTCGTCGTGTTTCACTGGCGCAGGGGCGACTGATGAGCAATATCGCCGCCGATACCAGTGCCTATGGCGCGCTGTGCGAGCGCTTCAGGCGGATCGGCCTGCTCGCGGACACGCTGGGCATCCTTAACTGGGACCAGGCGACCGTGATGCCCGAGGGCAGCGCCGAGGGGCGCGGCGAGCAGATCGCGGCCCTGAGCCTGATGCGTCACGAGCTGCTGGTCGATCCCGCCGTGGCAGACCGGCTCGCCGCGGCAAGGGACGAGGTCGGGGATTTCGCGGACCCGTGGCACGACGCCAACCTGCGCGAGATGGAACGCGCCTACCGGGACGCGGCGGCCGTGCCGGGCGAGCTCGTCGAGGCGGCGGCACGCGCCGAGGCCGCGTGCGAAATGGCGTGGCGCGGAGCGCGGGCCGATAACGACTTCGCCGCGCTGCTGCCCTCGCTGCAGACCGTACTCGACCTGACGCGCGAGATCGCGGCCGCGCGTGCCGATGCCCTCGGCCTCACGCCCTACGACGCGTTGCTGGAAGAATATGAGGCCGGCACGCGCACGGCCGATCTCGATCCGCTGTTCGAGACGCTGGCGCGCGACCTGCCCGGCATGGTCGACGCCGCGCTCGAGCGCCAGGCGCGCGCACAGGATGCTGTCCTTCCCGACGGGCCGTTTCCGATCCCGGCGCAGCGCGCGCTGGCGCAGGAGCTGATGCATGCACTCGGCTTCGATTTCGAGCGCGGACGCCTGGACATAAGCCACCACCCGTTCTGTGGCGGTGCATCCGGCGACGTGCGCATCACCACGCGCTATTCCGAGGAGAATTTCACGGAATCGCTCATGGGCGTGCTGCACGAGACCGGGCACGCCCTTTACGAGGCGGGCCTGCCGGAGAACTGGCGCTACCAGCCCGTCGGCAATGCGCTCGGTATGGCGATCCACGAGAGCCAGTCGCTGCTGGTCGAGATGCAGGTCAGCCGTTCGCGGGCCTTTCTCGCCTTTGCGCTGCCGCGCATGAAGGCGGCGTTCGGCGGCGACGGCCCGGCCTGGGACGTGGAAAACCTCTATCGCCTCTACACGCGTGTCGAGCGCGGTTTCATCCGGGTCGACGCCGACGAACTGACCTATCCATTGCACATCGTGCTGCGCTACCGGCTCGAGCAGGCGATGCTCTCGGGCGACCTCGCGCTGGCGGACCTCCCGGGCGCGTGGAACGAGGGCATGCGCGAGCTCCTCGCCATCGTGCCGCCCGACGACCGGCTCGGGTGCCTGCAGGATGTGCACTGGCCGTCGGGTGCGTTCGGCTATTTCCCCACCTACACGCTGGGTGCGATGGCGGCAGCGCAGATCTTCGCGGCGATGCGCGCCGCGCTTCCCGACCTTGAGGCGGATATCGCGGCCGGGCGCCTCGCGCCGATGGTTGCGTGGCTGCGCGCCCACGTGCACGGCCAGGGTGCGCGACTCTCTGCGCCCGACCTGCTTGCCGAGATCACCGGCGAGCCCCTGAATCCGCGCATATTCCTCGATCACCTGAAGTCCCGCTATCTCGGCGAGGGGTAGCCGCGCGCGCCTTGTTTCGCCGCTGCGGCTTGGATAGGTTTCGGCCCCGTGAAATACGTCAGCACCAGAGGTTCCACGCCCGAACAGGCCTTCGAGGGAGTGCTCCTGAGCGGTCTCGCCCGCGACGGCGGCCTGTTCGTGCCGGGCGCGTGGCCGGCCATGGACCCGGCCGCGATCGCGTCGCTGGACGGTCTCGCGTATCCGCAGATCGTCGCGCGCGTGGTGCGGCCGTTCATCGAGGAGACGCTGGTCTCCGACGATGACCTCGCACGGATCACGGAAGAGGCCTATGCCGGGTTCCGGCATCCGGCCATCGCGCCGCTGCGGCAGATCGACGCCGATACCTGGCTGCTCGAGCTGTTCCACGGCCCGACCCTGGCCTTCAAGGATTTCGCGCTGCAGATGCTGGGCGGCCTGTTCGACCATGTTCTGGGGTTGCGCGGCGAGCGGCTGACCATCGTCGGCGCCACGTCGGGTGACACCGGCTCGGCGGCGATCGAGGCCTGCCGCGACCGCGACAACCTCGACATCTTCATGCTCTACCCGGAGGGCCGGGTGTCGGAGGTCCAGCGCCGGCAGATGACGACCGTCGATGCGGCGAACGTCTACAACATCGAGGTGCGCGGCACTTTCGACGACTGCCAGGACCTGGTGAAGGCGATGTTCGCCGACGACGGACTGCGCGACGAATTCGGCCTGTCGGCCGTGAACTCGATCAACTGGGCGCGGGTGATGGGCCAGACCGCCTACTACTTCGCCGCCGCGGCGCGTCTCGGCGCGCCGGGTCGGGAGTTCTCCTTTGTCGTGCCGACGGGCAACTTCGGCAACGTCTATTCGGCCTATGTCGCGCGCGAGATGGGCCTGCCGGTGTCGCATCTGGTGGTGGCGGCGAACCGCAACGACATCCTGTACCGCTTCTTCGACCGGGGAGACATGTCGATCTCCGGGGTCGAGCCGTCGCTGTCGCCGAGCATGGACATCCAGGTCTCCAGCAACTTCGAGCGCCTGATGTTCGACCTCATGGACCGCGACGGCACGGCGGTGGCCGACGCGATGCAGGCCTTCCGCACCGACGGCGTGTTACCGGACGGCGAGCGTCTGAGCACGGACTCGCGCGACCTGTTCTCGGCCCAGCGGCTTGACGACGACGAGACGCTGTCCGAGATCCGCAGGGTGCACGAGGAGGCCGGCATGCTGGTCGACCCGCATACGGCGGTCGCGATCGGGGCCGCGCGCAAGTCGCCGCGCGACGGGACCAAGCGCGTCGTGCTCGCGACGGCGCATCCGGCGAAGTTCCCGGACGCGGTGGAACAGGCGACCGGGATTCGCCCCGGCCTCCCGCCCCATCTTTCGGACCTGCTCGACCGCCCGGAAAGGGCGGTCACGCTGGACAACGACCTGTCGGCGGTGCGCGAACACGTTCGCGCGCATGCGACCCCGCGCAGGAAGGACTGAGCCGGATATGACCGAGATCCCGGTTACCACCCTGGACAACGGCGTCCGGGTCCTCACCGACACCATGCCCGGCGTCGAATCGGTCTCCCTGGGGGTGTGGGTCCGCGCCGGGGCGCGATTCGAGGACGGGGGCGTCAACGGGGTCGCGCATCTGCTCGAGCACATGATGTTCAAGGGCACGGCGCGCCGCTCCGCCGTCGACATCGCCGAGGCCATCGAGAATGTCGGCGGGCATATCAACGCCTACACCGCGCGCGAGATCACGGCCTACTACGCCAAGGTGCTGAAGGGTGACGCGGCGCTTGCGGTGGACGTGATCGCGGACATCGTGCGCAACTCGGTGTTCGACGAGGTGGAACTCGGCCGCGAGCGCTCGGTGGTGCTGCAGGAGATCGGGCAGGCCCACGACACCCCGGACGACGTGGTGTTCGACCTGTTCCAGGGGGTGGCCTTTCCCGACCAGCCTCTGGGCCGGCCGGTCCTCGGGCTGCCCGAGGTCGTGGGGAAGATGCCCCGCGATGCCGTCGTCGGCTTTCACGCCGACCATTATCGCGGGGGCTCGATGGTCCTCGCGGCGGCCGGGAACATCACCCACGATGCGCTGTGCGCGCTGGCCGAGGAACACCTCGCCGACATCCCGGCGGGCACGCCCGGCGGCGCGGACCCGGCGATCTATGCCGGCGGCGAACGGCTAGAGGCCCGCGAGCTCGAGCAGATCCACTTCGTGATGGGCTTCCAGGGCGCGCCCGTCGGCTCCGACGACTATTATGCGCTGTCGGTCCTGTCGAACCTGTTCGGGGGCGGGATGTCGTCGCGGCTGTTCCAGGAAATCCGGGAACGGCGCGGGCTGGTCTACTCCATCGACACCTTCCTGTCGGCCTTCTCCGACAACGGCGTGTTCGTCATCTATGCGGGCACGGGTCCGGACCTGATCGACGAGTTCGTGCCCGCGCTCTGCGGCGAGATCGCCCGGCTCGCGGAGACGCTGGACGACAGCGAGATCGCGCGCGCGCGGACCCAGCTCAAGTCGAACCTGCTGATGGCGATGGAATCCACCGGCGCACGCAGCGAGCGGGCGGGCCAGCAGATGCTGCTCTACGACCGGATCGTCCCGGCCGGCGAGCTGGTGGAAAAGATCGACCGGGTGTCCCCGGAGATGCTTGCCGACGTCGCGCGCAGAACGTTTTCCTCCGCGCCGAGCCTTGCAACCGTCGGCCCGGCGTCGGACATTGCGTCGGTCGATTCGATCCGAAGCCGGCTCGCGGCTTGAGGCACGGGAACTCTGGCATGAGGCTGTTCCGCTCCCTGTCGACCAACGCGTCGAACGTTCGCCTGGAGGGCGGCAAGGTCGTCCTGCGCGCGCCGGCCGAGCGCGACTGGCGGGCCTATGCGGAGGTGCGTGCCGCCAGCCGGAAATTCCTGGAGCCGTGGGAGCCGACCTGGCCGAGCGACGCGCTGAGCCGCGACGCGTTCTACCGGCGGCTGAACCGCTACGGGAGCGACTGGCGCAACGACACCGGCTACAGCATGTTCCTGTTCGACCGCGAGAACGCGCATCTCGTCGGCGGCATCAGCCTGTCGAACGTGCGCCGCGGCGTCGCCCAGTGCGGCACGCTCGGCTACTGGATGGGCGAGACCTACGCCGGGCAGGGCTACATGCATGACGGGCTGCGCCTGATGCTGCGCTTCGCATTCGACGAACTGGCCCTGCACCGCGTCGAGGCGGCCTGCCTGCCGCGCAACGACGCCAGCCGCAACCTTCTGCTCGGCTGCGGCTTTTCCGAAGACGGGTTCGCCCGGAAGTATCTCAAGATCCGCGGCGCGTGGCAGGACCATCTTCTCTTCTCGCTGCTCGCCGAAGACTTTCCGGCGGACCGGGAGTGAGCGGACCGGACGCAGCCGCCGCATCGCCCGGTATCCCGCCGCGCATCGCGGCCCGCGGGCGCTTGCGGATGTGGACCATCCTGCTGACCAGCGGTCTGGCGTTCCTCGCGCCCTCGGTCGTCGCGCCGGGCCTGCCGGCGCTGCAGGCCGATTTCGCGCACATGGAAAACGCCGAGTTGCTGTCGCGCATGGTGCTGACCATGCCGATGCTGTTCATCGCGCTGTCGGGGCCGTTCGTCGGCTACGTGATCGACCGGTTCGGGCGCAAGAACGTCCTGATCATCTGCGCCGCCGCCTACGGCGCGGCGGGCATCTCGGTGCTGCTGCTCGAGTCGCTGGTCGCGATCCTGGTCAGCCGCGCGATCCTCGGCGTGTTCCTCGCGGGCATCCTCACCAGCGTGACGGCGCTTCTGGGCGACTACTATGCGGGCGACGAGCGCAACCGGATCGCGGGCCTGCAGGGCGCCTTCATGTCGTTCGGGACGCTCACATTCGTCGTCATCTCCGGCCTGCTGGCGGAAATCCACTGGCGGGTGTCCTTCTCGCTGTTTGCGGTCGCCTTCGCGCTGATCCCCCTCATGCTGCTGAGCCTTTACGAGCCGATGTCCGCGTCCCCCGCAGGCCGGAGCCGCGAGCCGCGGCCGACGCTGCGCCAGTGGGGCGCGATCGGGTTCGTGTGCGGGCTGACTTTCCTCACGCTGGTGGCGATGTTCATGATCCCCTCCCAGACCCAGTTCTTCCTGGTGGAAATCGGCGTCAGCGATCCGACCCGCGCCGGAATCGCGATCGGCATGTTCAACCTCACGGCGGGGTTCGCGTCGCTGGCCTTCGGGCGGATCCGCAAACGCCTGAGCCCGGAGGCGATCTTCGCGCTGATCTTCGCCTTCGGCGGAACCGGCTTCGTGATGACCGGCCATGCCGAGAGTTTCACGCAGACGCTCGTCGCGATGGCCGTGGGCGGCTTCTCGATGGGGGCCTTCATCCCGAACGCCAACATGGCGATCATTTCCCGCGCGTCGATGGGCGTGCGCGGGCGTGCGCTGGGCGCGCTGACGACGCTGTTCTTCCTCGGGCAGTTCTTCTCGCCGGTCTACAGCGTGCCGGTGGCCGCGGGCGGCAGCGTGGCCTTCGCCTTCGAGGTGACGGGGTTCTGGCTGCTCGCGATCAGCGCCGCCTTTGCGCTCTACGCGACGAAGGGCGGATGGCGCGCCGCCTAGGCGCGCCCGGCGGTGCCCGAGAGCACGGACAGGTCGACGCCGATGCTGTTGAAGGCGCGCTCCCACTTGTCCTGATTGGCGGCGCCGAAGACGATCGCCTCGCTGTAGGGCACGGACAGCCAGGCATTCTCCTGGATCTCCGACTCGAGCTGGCCCGGCCCCCAGCCCGCATAGCCGAGCGCGAGGATCGCGTTTTCCGGGCCGTCGCCACGCGCCAGCGCGCGCAGCACATCCATGGTCGCCGTCAGCCCGACCTTGTCATCGACCATCAGCGTGTCGGCATGCCGGTACTCGGGCGAGTGCAGGACGAAGCCGCGCTGGTTCTCGACCGGGCCGCCGAAATGCACGGTCACATCGGGCGCGCCGTCACCGGCGGGGATGTCGAGCTCGCCGAGCAGTTCGCGGAAATCGATCGAGTCGAGGGTCTTGTTGATGATGATGCCCATCGCGCCCTCGGCGTTGTGGGCGCACATGCAGATGACCGACCGCTCGAAGCGCGGATCGCTCATC
>JAEPNS010000159.1 GCA_017643325.1 Alphaproteobacteria bacterium
GATCAATCTGGAAATCCGGTTCTGGATCCGCGATCCACAGAACGGCGTGGCAAACGTCAAGACACAGGTCCTGCTCGGAGTCTGGGACCGGTTCCACGAACACGATATCGAAATCCCGTTCCCGCAGCGCGACCTGCACTTGCGCTCGGTCGAGCCGAATGCGGGACGCGGCCTCTCGGGGTTGGAGCCCGAAATTTCCGAAGACGGCCCGGACGTCGAGGACGATACACCTCCGCCGGATTCAGAGGCCTATGCGGACGACGGCGGGCTGTCGCCGGACGAGATGGCACGCGAGAACCAGGATGACATGCCGAAAAGTTGACCTCCTGGAGAAGGTTGCCGCATTCCAGGGGTATTTCCGGATAGATCGTTACCGCTTGCGGCACGAGACCTTCGACGGCGGCATGACCGGCGATGTTGTTCGCGAACTTTTCGAACGCGGACATGCCGCAGCGGTCCTTCCTTATGACCCGGTCCGCGACGAGGTGGTCCTGCAGGAGCAGTTCCGCATCGGAGCCTACGCCGCAGGCCACGAACCCTGGCTGATCGAGATCGTCGCCGGGATCATTGAAGATGGCGAAACAGCGGAAAACGTTGCGCGCCGGGAAATCCTCGAGGAAACAGGCCTCTGCGCAATTGAGATGGTTCCTGTCGTCGAGACGCTCGTGTCGCCCGGAGGCACCAGCGAATCGGTACGCATCTATTGCGCACGGGTCGATTCGTCCGAAGCCGGCGGCGTCTTCGGCCTTGCCAGCGAGGGCGAGGACATCCGGACATTCACCGTTCCTGCCAGCGAGGTCGCAGACCTTCTCGACAGCGGTCGAATCGCCAACGCCGTCGCGCTGATCGCGCTTCAGTGGTTCGTCCTGAATCGCAACCGTATTCGGGATCGCTGGTCAGGATGACACCCGGCCGGGCACGCTTGCGGCCCCCATGGCCCGCCGGTACATTCGCGCGACCCTGAACTTCCCGAATACTGGACAAGAGGCGGCACCCATGGACGTTCGCGACGGATTCATCGATGCGGTCGGCAACACGCCGATGATCAAGCTGAAACGTGCGTCCGAGGAAACGGGATGCACGATCCTCGGCAAGGCCGAATTTCTTAACCCCGCCGGGTCGGTCAAGGATCGTGCGGCGCTGGCGATCGTCAAGGATGCCGAGGAAAAGGGTTTGCTGAAGCCCGGCGGCGTGATCGTGGAGGGCACCGCCGGCAACACGGGAATCGGCCTTGCCCATGTTGCTAACGCGCGCGGTTATCGAACCGTGATCGTGATCCCCGAGACGCAGACCCAGGAGAAGAAAGATGCCCTGCGTCAGGCCGGCGCGGAGCTCATCGAGGTCCCCGCGGTTCCGTACAAGGATCCAAACAACTACGTGAAGTACTCCGGCCGGCTCGCCGACGAGATCGCCGAGAAGGAAGACAACGGGGCGATTTGGGCAAACCAGTTCGACAACGTCGCCAACCGGCAGGGCCATTTCGACACGACGGGACCGGAAATCTGGGACCAGACCGACGGGAAGGTCGACGGTTTCATCTGCGCGGTAGGCACCGGCGGCACGCTGGCCGGTGTCGGCATGTACCTGAAAAGCCGCAATGCGGACATCCAGATCGGCCTGGCCGACCCGATGGGTGCGGCACTTTATGAGTATTACAAGAACGGCGAACTGAAGGCAGAGGGAACCTCCATCACAGAGGGCATCGGCCAGGGCCGGATCACGGCCAACCTGGAAGGCGCGCCGGTCGACATGCCGTTTCAGATTCCCGACGAAGAGGCGCTCCCGGTCATGTTCGGCCTGCTGCGCGAGGAAGGCCTGAGTCTGGGCACATCGAGCGGCGTGAATGTTGCCGGTGCCATCCGGCTTGCCAAGGAACTGGGCCCGGGCCACACGATCGTGACCATCCTCTGCGATGGCGCACACCGCTATGCCTCGAAGATCTTCAACGTCGCGTTTCTGAAGGAAAAAGGGCTGCCCTTTCCCGAATGGCTGGACAATTGAGCAGTCCCGCCACGGAGACCGTTTTCCGCGACGCGCCCTACGACGAGAGTTGTGCGGCCACGGTGCTGGCCGTGAACGAAATGGGCGGAATCGTCCTCGACCGGACGGTGTTCTACCCGACCGGAGGCGGCCAACCCGGCGATAGCGGTGTCCTGCGCACCGAAGACGGCCGTGAAATCTCTATCGCGACCACGGTCAAGGGGCGCGCGGAAGATGGCGGCGCGGATGTGATCGTCCACGTACCAGCAGAAGGGCAAACGCCACCGGCACCCGGAAACAAGGTTACCGCAGAGATCGACTGGAACAGGCGCCATCGAATGATGCGCGTACACACCTGCCTGCATTTGCTCTCAGCGGTATTGCCCTATCCCGTGACCGGCGGACAGGTGAACGATGGCAAGGGACGGCTTGATTTTTCGATTCCCGAGGGAGGACTCGACAAGGAAGCAATCACTGCCGAGCTCAACCGCCTGATCGCGACCGACAGCCCGGTCGGTGACGACTGGATCTCCGACGACGACCTGGCCGCCAATCCCGACCTGGTCAAGACCATGAGCGTCAAACCGCCCACCGGTGCAGGGCGTGTGCGGCTGATCCGCATTGAGGGTCTCGACCTGCAGCCCTGTGGCGGCACACATGTCGCGCGAACAGGCGAAATCGGCGCCGTCACCGTGACCAAGATCGAGAGCAAGGGACGCCAGAACCGCCGCGTCGCGATCGCGCTCAATGACAATAATTAGAATCAGTTAGGGACCGAACGTCATGTCCTATGAAAACGCCAACTCGCTCGTCGATACGGCCTGGGTGGCAGAACATCTCGACGACCCGAAGGTTCGCATCCTCGATGGTTCCTATCATCTGGCCGCGACAGGCCGGGACGCAAAAGCCGAGTATGCCGCCGGCCATATACCAGGGGCGATCCATTTCGACATCGATACGGTTTGCGACCCCAACCCGACGCCCTCCCCGCACATGTTTCCAAGCAACGAGGAATTCGCCTCTGCGGTCGGTGCGATGGGAATTTCGAACGATACCCGCGTCGTTGTCTATGACGCCGACGGCTTATTCTGTGAGCCGCGTGTCTGGTGGATGTTCCGCGTATTCGGTCATGAGAATGTGGCCGTGATGACCGGTGGTTTTCGTAACTGGGTCGCGGAGGGCCGCCCAGTCACGACCGAGGTACCCTCTCCGCCCCCGGCCAGTTTCAGCGCACATAGAAACGACGGAGCACTTCGTTCGATCGAACAGATGCTCACCAATGTCCGGGATGGCCGGGAACTTGTCCTCGACGCGCGGGCACCCAACCGTTTCGCCGGCAGCGAACCCGAGGCGCGGCCCGGTGTCGAGCCGGGCCATATTCCAGGCGCAGTGAACCTTCCCTACGCGGAGATCGTCGACGCGGAAAGCGGGACCTTTCGGGACGCCGACACATTGATCGCGGCTTTCGACCGGGTCGGTGCCGACGGATCGCGTCCGGTCGCAACGAGTTGTGGATCCGGGGTCACCGCCTGCATTCTCGGCCTCGGCATGCATCTCATCGGCCGCGACAACTGGGCGCTTTACGACGGTTCATGGACCGAATGGGGCGGCAATCCGGACACACCGAAGGCAAAGGGCGCAGAATGACCAAAAAATCCGGCGTCCGGGACGAAACTCTCCTCGCCAGCGGCGGGCGCGATCCCGAGTCAAACCACGGCATCGTCAATCCACCCGTCTACCACGCGTCAACGGTCACGCGACCTACGCTCGCCGAGTGGCAGAACCGCGACTACACCAAGGACGTGGTCTACGGCCGGATGGGCACCCCCACCCAGAAAGCGCTGGAAGAGGCGGTCGCGCTCGTCGAGGGCGGGGACCGGGCGATTGCGGTGTCTTCGGGCCTGGCGTCGATCACGATTGCCCTGTCCGCCTTTGTCGAACAGGGCGACCATTTACTGGTCACCGACAGCGCCTATTTTCCAACCCGCAATTTCTGTAACAACGTGCTCGCGAAATACGGCGTCGAGACGACCTACTACGACCCACTCATCGGCGGCGGTATTGCAGATCTGATCAGGGACAACACAAAGGTCGTTTTCACAGAGGCACCGGGATCACAAACCTTCGAGGTCCAGGATATTCCGGCGATCGCCGAGGCAGCGCATGCGCGCGGCGCGGTCGTAATCAATGACAACACCTGGGGCACACCGCTCTACTTCAAGTCTTTTGAGCGTGGAATCGATGTATCCGTCCACGCGGCGACCAAATACATCGTCGGACATTCGGACGCGATGCTCGGCGTCATCGTGACAACGGACGCGCACTATGAGCGCATCCTCAATAACTTCCGATACTGGGGCCAGCACGCAGCGCCCGACGATTGCTACCTAGGTCTGCGGGGCTTGCGCACGATGAGCGTCCGTCTGAAGCAGCACCATGAGAACGCACTCGTGATCGCCAACTGGCTCAAGACACGTCCGGAGGTCTCGCGCGTGCTCTACCCCGCGCTACCCGACGACCCCGGCCACACGCTTTGGAAACGCGACTTCGAGGGCGCGTGCGGGCTTTTCGGGGTGGTGCTGGACAAGCACTACGATGAGGACACCCTGGCCAAGATGCTCGATGGTCTTGAGCTTTTCGCCATGGGAGCAAGCTGGGGCGGCTACGAATCCCTGATCCTGCCCGGCAAGCCGGTCCGCACGGCGACAAGCTGGAATGCCGAAGGCACGCTCCTCCGCCTGCATGTCGGACTTGAGCACCCGGACGACCTGATCGCCGATCTGGAAGCCGGGCTTCAGCGCCTGGTGACATGAGCACGCCCGAACCCGCTCGGACTGTCCAGCAGTACATCGACGAGACGCCGAGCTGGCACGACGGCACGCCGACGCCCGGTGCGCCGTTGACGGCCATGCAGTGGCGAATCTGGCTGCTCGCGGCGGCCGGCAAGTTCTTTGAAGGGCTTGTCGTGTTCCTGACGGGCGTGGCGCTCCCCATCATGGCCAAGGAATTCTCCCTGGACGGGGCGGGCCACGGCCTCGTGGGGGCCGCGCCCCTGGCCGGCATCCTGTTCGGCGCCACACTTCTCGGGGGAATGGCCGACAGGTTCGGACGCAAACCGGTCTTTGTCGGCGAGATGTTCCTGTTCATCGCGTTCCTGGTCGCGATTTCGCTCGCGCCAAACCTGCCAGTTCTCGTGATTTGCCTCTTCGGTATGGGTCTCGCACTCGGCGCTGACTATCCGACCGCGCACATGGTGATTTCCGAGAGCATCCCGTCCAAGACGCGAGGACGTCTGGTGATCGGAGCGTTCGGGTTTCAGGCGCTGGGTGCACTCAGCGGAGTCGCGGTCGGTTACCTGATCCTGATCAACGAACCGAATCTCTCCGCCTGGCGCTGGATGTACGCGACGGCAGTGCTCCCGGCCGCCATTGTCGCCTTCGGCCGCTTTTTCGTGCCGGAAAGCGCAAACTGGCTCATGGCGAAGGGTGACCGACCGGCCGCGCGAACCGCGCTATCGGTTCTGTTGCGTCGGGAACCGCGATACCCGGCCGACTTCGAACTTGCGCCGGCACCCGTCGATGCGGCCTGGTCCTCGGGTTACGGTGCTTTGTTCGACAGGCGTCACCGCCGCGCAACGGCGTTTGCGTCGCTCCCATGGTTTCTACAGGACCTCGGCACCTACGGAATCGGCATTTTCACACCCACAATTCTGGCAGCGACACTTGGCCATTCGGTCGTGAAATCCGGCACGGTCTCCCAGGTCGTCCACGGGGACATCGCTGCGGCGAAGGGTACCGCCATGATCGATATTCTTCTGATCGTCGGGATCGTCGCCGCCGTGCTGCTCGCGGACCGGGTCGGCCGCGTGAAACTCCAGATCTACGGTTTCATCGGCTGCGCCGCAGGCCTGCTTCTCGCGGCTCTGTCGTCGGTCTTCGACGGGACAACACAGTTGATCCTGATTTTCGCTGGATTCATGCTGTTCAACTTCATGACCAACATGGGACCGAACGCCCAGACCTACCTTATCGCGGGCGAGGTTTTTCCCACTCACCTGCGGGGAAAGGGAGCCGGTTTCGCGGCCTCGTTCGCGAAGCTGGGTGCGGTGGCGACGGCATTCCTGTTCCCGGTTCTGCTGCTCGACCTCGGCCAGAGCATCGTGCTCGGAATGCTGATCGGCACGTCCCTGCTTGGGGCTGTCGTCACCTGGGCCTATCGCATCGACACGCGCGGGATCGACCTGGACGAGCTGCCGTCGAACCGGGATGTGCGTGCCTAGGCGTCCTTGATCACCGGGGTCCAGCGCCCGAGGATACGACCGACCAGAATGGGCGAAACAATCGATGTCACAAGGCTCACCAGAACAATTCCGCCAAAAAGGTCGGGCGGAACGGCCCAGTCACCCAGTTTCCGTCCCTCGCTCGCGATCACGAGCGCAATTTCCGCCCGCGGAACCATGCTGAGCCCGAGCACCAGCCCACCCGTGACCGACGTTACGGCAATTGCCGGGAAGAACGTCCCCGCCACCTTGCCGAGAATTCCGGCGATCAGGAGAGGCACACCGATCGCAAGACTGGCGAACGCGAAATCGGGATCCAGCACGAGGCCGATGTTGACGAAGAAAAACGGGACAAAAAAGTCGTACAGCGGGGAAAAGGCCCGGTCGACATGTTCGGCAGCCCGTTCGCGGCTGTAGATCAGGCCCGCAAATAGCGCGCCGACGGCGAGCGAAAAACCGAGCCAACCTGCCAGCGCGGCAAACACCAGCGCCATTCCGGCGATGGGCAACATCGGATTGGGCACCGGTTCGATCCGTTCGAAGAGACCTGTAATCGGTCTCTCCAGATAGCGCGCGAAGGCCAGGCAAATCGCCGCAAACAACGCGATCTTGATCGCGATTTCGAACAGGGCACCGCCCATGGCAGCCGCAAGACCGCCGTTGCCGGCGACGAGGATCGGAGCGACCGAAATCAGAAGAATCATCAAGACGATGCCGGATACATCGTCGAGTTCGGCGACATCGGTCAGCAAGGCGCCTGCGGGCGTGTTGAGTTTTTCCGCCTCGCGCCAGACGCCCAGGCACACACCCAGGCTCGTCGCCGTGAGAGCAACGGCAGCAAACAGGCTGGGAACAAGCGCCAAACCGAGCATGTACTTCGCGGTCACGAACCCCAGCACCCCGCTGAGACCCACATTCCCGATCCACACCCACGCCGCGCTGCGCAATTGGCGCAGCATCCCCTTTGCCTCGGCCTCAAGGCCCACGCGGAACAGAAGCGCGATGATTCCAATACCCGCCAGGAACTCGAAAATCGCGAGCGTATCGGGACCGATGAGCGAACCGTCTGGATCGACAACCCGCAAAACAACGCCCAGCAGCATGTAGCCCACCAGCGCGGGAATGCCTGCGCGGCGGCAAATACCGCGCACCAGCATGGCTGCCACGATCGTCACTCCAATGAGCACGATCGTCAGCGGCAGGTT